>JAXHUS010000330.1:0-8300 GCA_034189305.1 Thermodesulfobacteriota bacterium
TGGATCCTGGAAAAATTGAACCGGCAAGCAGGCCTGTACCGATATTAAGGCTGTTATATCTTCCGGCAAGATAAAGTCCAAGATCAACCGGGCCTATGAAATCATTAATACTGTAGCGGTTAATCCTATAAAATGAGCTTGATGCATCAATAAGCAGAACTTTTTGATTAATTTTTTCATCAATCATGGTCATTCCTGTATTATTATATGATTATAATCTCCATGCCACTCCAGCAGGTAAATTCTAACAAATTTTAAAAACAATTCTATCCTTTTCTATATTGAGTTGAAAATTTTTTAATTAAATTATAACCTCCTTTTTTATTATTTTGAATTCATCTCTTTAAAATTTTTTTTGATATTATTCGCAACATGGGCAAGCTTTGCAGTGCGCATCAATAATATAGCTCAGGCCGTGCTTATATCCCAAATCGCTAAAAAAGACAGCGCTAATATTAATTGATCTAATCCATCCCTATGCCCCTTGTTTTACACTTTTATATCCTGCGTGAATAGAGCAGATCCTATTCGCCGCACTACTGGTCTTTCTGATAATTATTATGTCTATCTTCTCATGGCAACGGTTGCGGAGTCATTATATTTATTTCACCAGATTTATGGCAAACATTAATAATTCACCAGTTTCGGATTGCTTCTTTAATATTATAGATCTCTTTGATATAACCCTTTGCCGGACGATCCCAGTAAGATACGGAATTTTCAGCATTTATTCTGGCATGATATATAATATCGTCATCATATTCCATAAAAAAATCGTATGCTTTTTTTACAGTTTCATAAAAGGCCCATGCCCTGAAATCTGAAAAAAGAAAGCCATTGCCTGTTATCTCATTCTTTGCCACAACAATTGGGAATACAGTATCCCTGAGCCCGCCTGTTGCTCTTGCAATAATGGGGCAACCGCAGGCCATGGCCTCTAACTGTGAAATCCCGCCAGGTTCGCTCATAGAGGGCATACAAAAAACGTCTGAAGAAAAGAGGGGCGTGCTGATATCCAGAAAACCAAAATTCAAGGAAACACTATCTGGAAAGTTTTGACTCATGATATATAACCCATGGGCAATCTCTTCACCCTTTGTATCGCCCGAGGAAACAGCTCCACCTGCAATAATCTGGCAATTTAAATCCTTTATTATCCTTTCAGAGGTCTCCAGCAGGAGCTGAAACCCCTTCTGCTCCGAAATTCGATGGATCATACATAGCATTAAACATTCAGGATCAATCCTGAGGCCCCTTTGTATCTGCAGCATCATTTTGCGGGCTGCCCTTTCTACGATATATCTCCTTTTAGGATTGGCTATTTTATTATAGCCATTAAGTATCTCCGGATATCTTTTATCAATTTTTTGCGCAAGCTCCATGTCTGATTGAATTAAATCTTTTAATTGTTTTCCATATATATCAATAAAACCTGAGGTTTCTATATTTCTGAAGGTCTTTTCCTTAAAATCGTTTCCAATTGCGTTGTTTATTCCGATCACATTGTGAAGAATTGATTCAAGGCCATCACAGGCAATTTGAATCTGCTCTGCATAGGATTTGCTTACTGTAATTACCCTGTCGGCAAATCTAATCCCTGCTGCCATACAGTTAAGCCTGTCGCTATGATAAGGATCAATAAACTCTCCCAGTTTCCAGCCAGGAAGATTAAAAAGTTCAAATAGATTGAAGCCGTTCTCATAAACATGATAGGAATCAAAATATTGCCAGCCGCCATTATGTATAATATGCAGAAAGGTATTCCAGCTGAAATTCGGATAATTTACATAATAAGGATCGCATCTTGAAAGACCGTTAAAGAGTCCGGTATAGGCGTCGTTTGTTACAGTAAAAGAAGGGTAGAGGTCAAAAGCAATTATCGTTTCTATACTTGCCCTTGCAAAAGCTATCCTTCTTCTCAATTTTTCATTAGATGTAATTCCCCAGTAAAGGCCGTCAAAAAATTCATGATGATCAAGCAGAAAATATGTCACGCCTTCAACTGAAGCACTGTGCACTCCAACCTCATATTCATGGTTCAATATGAAAAATTTTACATTTTTTCCAGTATAACTGGCGTCATTTTTCTCTAGGGCATCCTCCATCCTTTTAATCGATTTTTCATCTCCTTTCCGGTAAAGGCCGGTTATGACATAAACCTCCTCTCCCTGTTTAACCATTTCCCTGGGTAGCTCATATACAACATTAGCCAGCCCGCCGCTTTTTGAAAATGGAACTGCTTCCGCGGATAGGAAGACAACAGGTCCTTTCCTGTTATTTTTTTTTAGGTATTCCCCAACAGCTTTTAATGAAGGATCAGCATGAAGAGCAATTTTTTCAATATATTCATACAGGATTTCTCCTGTATAATAATTATTTTTATATATATGATAAAAACAGCGCTTCATTCCCAATTTAAGTTGCTCCTCATTATGTTCCATCATAAGAGGCATAAGTCGTGTTAATAAAAATTCAGATAGATCAGCAAATGTATCGCTCCGGGATACAATTTCCTGAAAAGCAAAATTATGGTTAAAATAGTCGTCATCTGATAAAGAACAAAGACGTAGAAAAGAATCCTTCAGAAAATGGTTGTAATATTTTTCTAAATCTTGTATTTTCTCAAGCTTTAAAAGCTTTACTCTATCAATATAAGAAACAACAGTGTTAATTCTTGAAATTTTTAATTCCCTGCCTGTATAATAACCGTGAAGTCCGGTTATTTGAGAGTACAAAGGATCAATAAGCCTATAACACGCCTCATCAACGATAGGGAGGGACGGATTGTCAAAATCCAGTGATATATTTTGATTTGAATCAGCAAAGTTAACAGCGCCGATATAGATTCCATCTTGATGAAACCTGAGCGCTGCTGCGGTCATTTTATTATTTGTCCATACCAGATAGCCTTCGCCTGATTTAATATTATGAAAAAATCTATACCAATCACTATAAAAATTCTCAAGACTGCGATTGGAAGCATACTCAAACTGATTCCAGTTTACATAGATGTTATCCAGATATACCTTCCAGCTTTCCCCTTCTGAATTTCCTTCAAAGTCCATTATGATGTTGCTCATAAATATAGTAAGCACAACAGCAGCGCGCAGCCCCCTGTAGCCAAAGGTATTTAACGCCCTTCTTTCGTCATGATTGCCCAGTATGCCAAGAAGTTCAGTGCCCTCTGGAAGGACAGCCGGATAATAATTATCATAGAGATGATATATCTCTCTTGTGTCAGTTTTATTCTGAATGATGTTCTCACAAATTTTAAAAAGAGCTGAATTATATGGAATTATGCCTGATCTTGCAAGAAATTTCTCATGTCCCCAATAGCACTCGGCTATGTTAATAAAAATTTTTTTCCCTGTCTCTTTTAGCTTTTTTTCAATTCTCTGCATTAAATAATAATGAAGAGGAACACCCATTATATCCCTGCAGGCGCAGTCGTAATAACCGGTTGTGATAAAATGATCGTCTTCTCTGTCGTTAACAATAATAGTACCCTCAACCATCTCTTTGTGGGTTCTTTTTTCATTATAGATATACGGGTAGTTGTTCTTTTTCATAATAATGGGAGCAGCATGCGCGGAGTCAAACCTTATGCCATCGACATCATACTTTTCCATCAGTAAAGAAATAGAATCTGCCAGCCATTCCCAAACCTTAAAGATTCTGTAATTCAGAAGCTTCCCGTCATTCCAGTCTCCATATCTTCCGTCAGTGGATGCCCTGATTACCAATTTTTCTCTTTCATCATAACATTTTACATCGCATTCATCCGGAAGTTCCCTGCTTTTTCTGTTTAAATGGGGTATAATATCTATAATTATTTTTATATCAAGGGAGTGCGCTTTTTGAATCAATTCTTTTAACTCTTTTTCGCCACCGATTGACTCCTCAATCTCAACAAGGCTCATTGGAGAAAATGGAGAAGGGGATGTGGCTTCCGGGGCCCAATCTTCTCTATTACTTCCTCTTTTCTGCACTCCCAAAAGATAAACGGCGCTGATGGAAAGTCTTTTTTTTAAATCTTCAAGATGAAAGGTTATGTCTGAAAATCTTCCAAGCCGTATGACCTCTCCATTTTCATTGTATACAAGCCCCTGGTGACCCCTTAAATCATTCCAATATGTTCCTGTATGCCCATGGATGTCTGGAAATATCTCCAGTATAATTTCCCCATTCAAGGCTGGAATAACATTTATTCTTCCGCTGGTGTCTTTGAGGTCAAGCCATTCCCAATTTATCCTCTTCTTCCTGCATACAACATAGTCGTAGTGGCCATACTCATCAAATTCCGCTTCAGCTTTATATACCTTATCTTTATCATCATATTCCAGGTTAATATCATAAAAGATCAGCTCTGGTTCAATGGAATATCTGTTATTTATATTATTCCTGTAAATTCTTAAAAAGTAACCGGTATTATTTACAGGTAGAGCAAATGTGAATTTATACTTTTGCCCTACTCTAAGATTTATAAAATTCACCGCAAGAGGAGCGTCAAATTCTTTGGGCGCGAATATTTTTTCCAGAATGATGTTCGCCCTGTTCCTGATCTCATGAATGTCATGCCCGGATGCAGCAACGAGTATATTTATCACTTCCTCTAGAGAATCCACATCACCAGTTTTTTTATAGCGTCTGGCAAGCCTTTGCAGAGTTTCAACCGCCTTAATGTTTTTATCATAATCGAAATTTAACTCATCATTTTTTTGCCTAGCGTCAAGCAATCTAAAAAGCTCATCCCTTTTCCTATTAGTAAATCTCCTTGGCAGGATCTCAGTTACAATTTCATATTCTACCTTATCAATAAGTAACTTATCTATAATTTCATCTATCAGATCGTTTAAAGCCCTGCTTACATCCGGTGAATATACTTCAATATGTGAATAACCATTTTCAATGGCTCTTTCTTCAATCTTTAATAAATGCTTAAAGGTATGAAAGAACGAGTCTTTGTCGGATCGTTCTTCCTGTATCAGTACATCAATAATATTCAATCCAAAATAAATAGATGGGATTTCACTCCATTTTGGGCCTGCTCCAACATGTGAAAGCACTGTAGTTCCATTAGATACATGATGGATTGTCGGCTTGCCTGGACTTTCCTTAATAAGCACAAATCTTCTTTCAGACAGGGTTATATATTTATCATCTGCCAGAGCCTTATGAATAAATTTTATTGCATTTATAATTCGTGAGGAAAGTCTTGCATCCTTTTGGAATCTCAAGAGAAGATCGGAATTGCCCGCTGCAGTTTTTTCAAAAACCGTATTCTTAATGGCGATAAATGAATCATTAAAATCAGAGATATTAACCCCTGATTTGATTTTTGATATAATATCGATGTCAGGGAAAACACTATAGGCCCTGTCCTCTTCAAAGGCTTCAGTAATTTCACTTGCAACTAAACCATCACTAATAAGATGCTCTTCGGAAATAGTTGAACGAGATAGGTTAGTTAATGAGATTGTATTCATGATCTATTTTTCCCTTAAAAGGCGATTGGCTGCTCAATCAGTCATTTATTTTGACGTTATATCATCGATTCATCTTTTTTTCCTTTTTGCTAATAAAGACCCAATTATAATACCAATAACTATAGTAATTATCATCCATATTATTCTGGGGATCTGAATTTTCCAGAATAAAACATTTACTATACAAATCTCAATGTTTTGTAAAAATATTATAAAAATGATTATAGATATAATGACGATTAATACTGTTTTATAATTCATCCGACATCTCCTTATGAAAATTTAAATATCAACTACTGACAGGCAAAGTAATAATAAATTCACTCCCTTCCCCTGGTTTACTATAAACATTTATTGTTCCCCCGCACATCTTAACAAAATCGCTGCATAGTTGGAATCCCAGCCCAGCTCCCCTTTCTCCAGCAGTGCCATTTTTTGTATAATAAATATTATAATTTAACAGTTTATTTATTTCATTTTCATCCATACCAATTCCTGTATCACTAACTGTAATTTTAATCACCGCCCCGCTATTTTCCGCGCTAACGCTTACAATTCCTCCATTGGGTGTGAATTTAACAGCATTTGAGAGCAGGTTGCGAATGATTATATCAAAAAGGTCTTTATCCGCATTGATTATGAAAGACTGATTTATGAGAGACCTTAATTCTACTCCCTTGTTTTCTGCAGCATCCTTGAATAGATTTATACAAGCATCTATCCTCTCTCTGATATTAAAATCTTCGGGATTACATATTATCCTCTCCATCTGACTCTCTGCCCATTTAAGAACATTGTTGAGAAGTTCTGATAAATTTGTTACATCCTGCTCCAGGTTGTCAAGATACACTCTTATCTGAGTTTCATTATATTTGCCTTTCTTATATAATCTTAAAATTAATGAGAGTGTAGCCATGGGACCTCGCAGGTCATGAGCTACAATTGAAAAGAGCATGTTCTTTGCGGAATTTGCTTCATACAATTTAAGAGATTGCTCTCGAGTTTTCAAAAGCGATTTAATTCTCTGAAGCAGTACATTCTTATGTGCCGGAACTGGAATGATCTCATCAATATATTCCCATACCTTGTCAGAAATACTTGCAATCTGATTATGTGGTATAGAAAGTACAATAGGTAAAAAAAGTGGCGGGATTTTGTTTTTAACAGATTTTATTTGTTCAAAAAAATTGATAAATTGAGTTTTATTTATAATAATAAGGTCATAATCTGAATTTAAATTATCTCGTTTCTTTATTATTTCTATATTATATTCTTTCACGAGAAGTTTTCTAAAAATTGAAATATCTACTCTATTCTCAATAGCAAGTCCAATCTTTGTTAATTTATTGTTTCTCATTATTATTTTTATTCATTTCCGGATTACCTGAAAGTATACCTTTCATATCATACAACGGTTCTCCCACAGTTAAACCATTCTGCGTGATTTGAAATTCACGTATTGATTTTTCAAAATTTCCGAGTCTTTTCTTTAAAACGCCAATGACTCTTCTTAACTCGCCCTGTAATTCAACATACTTCATAAAAATAATATTATCAGAGAGGTAGCTATAATTTAATTCTGTAGCCCTGAAATCTCCTGTCAAATTTTCAATTTCATTTATAAAAAATAAAGTTGCACCCATATTTCTTAAATATGTTGCAATGGCATGGAGCCTCTCAATAACACTCTCATCCCTTATTGATAGTATTAGCCCTGCGACGCTGTCAATCATAACTATTTTCGCGCCCTTTTCCTCAATCTCATTTCTAACCATGATCGCAAATTCATCAGAGGAATATCTGAGAGGTTCAACTCTTACTACACTCAGATTTTCACCCTTTATCATGGAACCTGTTGGGATATTAATACCCTCTGACTGTTTAATCAATAGTTCTTTTGATTCTTCAAATAGATATATGACAGACCTATCGCCATTTCTTGCTGCCTCGTTCATGAACTGAAGACCAAGTGTAGTCTTTCCTATTCCGCTTGGCCCGGTAATAATTGTGACAGTGCCGCGTTCAATACCGCCTCCAAGAAGTTTATCAATACCTGCAACGCCTGAAGACATTGTAAGATCAGGCAAGATCCTGTGGTGTTCTCCGGGGATGAGCCTGGGATATATTACTAATCCTTTCCCAGTAAGCCTGAAGGCATGTCTCCCTGTTCTGAATTCTGATCCCCTGAACTTGCTTATAGTGATATATCGGCTATCTGCTTCCATCTCTAGATTTATTACTCCATCCGCAAGAAATCTAACTTGCTCATCTGGTGTGTTCTTTGTCGGTTCTGAAGTAAAGACAAAAGTGGCGCTATGTTTATTAATATATTCAATAAAAAAGAGGACTTGCTTTCGTAATTGATAAGCGTCGTTTAAGAGATATTGAAGCATGCTTATTGAGTCCAGAAATACGCGACCAGGTTTAACTTTTTTCATAGTATCTAATATCTTTCTGGTTATTGGACCTGTTTCCACCTCTGAACTGATAAAAAAATCATAAGTATTTATATTTTTAAATAATCCTTCTCCCAGGCTTAAATCGAGGAATTCAACATTTTCAAGGGATATCCCAATATTCAGAGCATTTTCCCTTAGACTTTCTATAGATTCGCCCATAGTTATAAATAAACATTTTTCACCATTTTCTATGCCATTTTGGAGAAAATGAAATCCCAAGGTAGTTTTTCCAGCGCCTGCATCTCCCCTGATGAGATATGATCTTTCTTTAATTAGGCCACCGTAAATTATTTCATCAAGACCTTTTATCCCGGTTGATATTCTGTCCACAATCCTTTCCTGAGTTATGTGAAAA
>JAXHUS010000331.1:0-4953 GCA_034189305.1 Thermodesulfobacteriota bacterium
CTTATGTAGCTGTACCATAATCTAAAACCTCCTTTTTTGGTTTTAGAATATAGCTTTTAGGAGTTCACTTTTAATTTTTAAATCCTATAAAAACAGTTCACTTTTAATTTTTAAATGACATAAAGTTATTTTTGACTTGAAATTTTTCAGGCTTTTTGTTATTAATTTTTTTTAATTTATTATTTTGTTTTCCGGTACGACGAAAAAGTTAACTGATAACAGTTAATGGGGATCAGTTGACATGGTTCATGAGAAGATTTTAACTTACAGGAGTTATGGGAATTTTGGGTTATGAAAATATTTAATAGTTCGTGGAGTTTTTTAATAAAAGATTAACTGACAACAATCCCTCACCCCTGCGAATTATTACATTAAATGTATAAAAATTAAATGATAAAGGTACTTGATCTTAAGAAATATTATGGTGATGTAAAGGCTGTGGATAATATTAACTTCGAAATTTCACAGGGAGAGATCGCAGGCTTTTTAGGCCCTAACGGAGCAGGGAAAACAACTACCATGAAAATGCTGACCGGCTACCTTGCACCTGACAACGGAGAAATCGAAATTAAAGGTATTAATGTAGGGGAAGACCCTAAAAAAGTAAAAGAACAGATAGGTTATCTTCCCGAAGTTGCACCTCTTTGCCCTGATATGATTACCCTGGACTATCTTTCTTTTATTGCCAGGATGAGAGGGATTAAAGGAAAGGAGATAGGAAAAAGAAGAGAATGGGTTGCGGGAGTCTGTAATATTGAGAAGGTTATGGGAAAACCCATTTCAGAATTATCAAAGGGATATGTGCGAAGGGTTGGACTGGCCCAGGCAATAATTCATGATCCGGAAGTTCTTATTCTGGATGAACCAACATCAGGTTTGGACCCCATACAAATTATTGAGATTCGGAATTTGATAAAAGATCTGGGGAGGGAAAAGACTGTAATTCTTTCAACACATATCCTTCCCGAAGTCCAGGCAACCTGTAACAAAGTTTTAATTATACATAACGGCAAACTTGTAGCTGATGGAACCCTTGAAGAATTACAAAAACTTAAAGGAGAAATAATAATAGATATAAAGGTCAGGGCTCCTGATTTAAAAAAAGAAGAGGTAATGGATATTTTTTCTCAAAAAGAAAATATAACAACGATTCGTTCAGGTAATGACGAATCGGAAGAGATAATAGGCCTTAAACTATATACCCCCGTAAATGTTGACCTGAGGGAGGAAGTTTTTAACTTCATAAAAGAAAAAGGATGGAGTCTTCTGGGAATGAACAGGGAGATTTATTCCCTTGAAGAAATATTTAAAAATTTAACCAGGAATTAAAGGCGGAAAATGTTCAGGATTTTTGCAATAATCTGTCGTGAAATGTCCCACTATTTTTTTTCTCCCATTGCTTATATTGTTATCGTTGCATTTCTTCTCATTAACGGATGGTTTCTCTTTTCTAATTTTTTTCTCGCAGGTCAGCTTACCCTGTCACAATTTTTTAATATAACCCCCATTGTTCTAATCTTTTTCACTCCCGCTATAACAATGCGCCTTGTGGCTGAAGAAAAAAATACGGGTTCAATAGAGGCTTTGCTTACTTTGCCTGTATCTGAGCTTGAAGTAGTTATAGCCAAATTTATTTCGGCCTTTTTATTTTTATTTATTTCTCTTGTATTTACCCTTAGCTATCCTCTCTCAATTTCACTCCTGGGAAATCTCGATTGGGGAGTTATTATAAGTGGTTATCTGGGACTGGTTCTGATGGGAGGCGCTTTCCTGTCCATGGGATTGCTTATGTCTACTTTAAGTAAAAATCAGATTATAGCATTTATCCTTGGATTATTTTTATGCCTGTTTTTCTATTTAATTGATAAAGTCTTGATTTTTCTACCCGGTTTTTCAGTAAATTTTTTTGAATATTCAGGTGTTGACTATCATTTTCGCAACCTTGCAAAGGGAGTTATAGATACCAGAGATTTGATTTATTTCGTCTCAATTATGTTTACCGGTATATTTCTCTCAAGTTATATTCTAAAGAGAAGAACAGGCTAAGGCAGACATGAATACGTTAAAAAGTTCATTAAAGGGCACAAATACAGTCGTTTATATCATTTCAGTTATAGGAATTACAGTCCTTATAAATCTTTTATCTTATAATAATTTTTATAGATTCGATCTTAGTTCCCAGAAATCTTATTCCCTTTCAAAGGCAAGTAAAAAGTTGATGCAAAATCTGAAAGATCCTGTGAATATAAAGGCTTTTTTCAGCACAAACCTGCCTCCCCCTTTTAACTCCAACAGGAGATATATTCGGGATCTTCTTGATGAATTCCGGGCATATTCCCATGGAAAATTGAATTATACATTCATTGATCCTGAAGAAGATATAGAATTGAAAAAAGAAGCCCAGAGCCTTGGTATTATGGAGGTTCAACTTACAAATGTTTCCAGAGATAAATTTATGGTTAATAAGGCTTTTATGGGACTTGCATTTATTTATAGAGAGAAAAATGAAACTATCGGTATGATTAAAAATACAGACAACCTTGAATATGAAATCACATCATTGATAAAGAAACTTGTAAGTAAAGAGGAAAAAAGGGTTGGGCTTTTTATAAAGAAAGAGAAAGAGGAAGAAGATCCCTATGAAAGGATAAAGAATTTTTCCAACGGTATAGAATCTCTTTACAAGACTTTAAAAATCAACATTGAAGAGGATCCCTTACCTGGACAGTTAGATTCTTTAATAGTTGTCGGACCTTATAAAGACTTTACCGACTGGGAGATTTTTCAGATTGATCAGTTTATCCTTAAGGGCGGGCCGACTGCTTTTCTTTTAAACAGAGTAAAAATAGACAACAAACGGATGACGGGTACCAGGGGTGATGACAAAATATTCGATTTGCTTGAAAATTACGGGGTCAGGATAAATGCTGATCTTATACTTGATTTACAGTGTCAGAGGGTTTCAGTGAGCCAGCCAAGGGGAAAAATTGTACTTAATACAATCGTCCAATATCCATTCTTTCCATTAATAACCAATTTTAATCGTGATAATATCATGACAAGGGAACAAAAAAACATCGTTTTGAATTACGTCTCATCATTAACACCCCTTAATGACAGGATAAAAGAAGCAAACTTAAAATATGAACCTGTTATAGAGACCTCAAAAAAGGCATGGAAATTGAGAAATTATTTTCCTCTTTCCCCTTTCGGCATTAAACCTCCAAAAGGAACGACTGACTATAAAGCATATACATTAGCCTGTATCTTATCAGGCGGTTTAAAATCTTATTTTCAAGACAGAGAAATACCGGAATTAGAAAGTAAAGATGGCAAAGACGAAGATTCCAATAAAAAAAATGAGCTTATAACTAAAGGTGATAATTCGAGAATCTTTATTATAAGCAATTCATATTTTATTGAGAATAGAAATTTTACAAAGTCAAATGCCGTATTTGCTATGAATATGGTTGACTGGCTTTGCCAGGATGAAGAGATGATAAATATTAGAAATAAAGGAATCACAATAAAACCTCTGGGGAATGTCTCTTTTAGAATGCGAAATTTTATTAAATACTTCAATATTCTTTTTTTACCGGCACTGGTTATCATCTTAGGACTTTTTATGTGGAAGGTAAGGAGCCTGAAAAAAAGAAGATATACTAGGGCTTTTCAATGAAGTGCCTGAAATTGTTAAAACTGAAAATCCATATTGTATAGATCAAAATGAAGACAAAAAAAACATTAATATCGATTATAATAATGGCAGTTCTGTTTTTAATGTTCATCATTCAAAGGCAGGCCAGGGAAACAACTACAGTTAAAAATCTTCCCGTTATAGTATCTTTCGACGAAGATGAAGTAACTTCTATTGAAATAGAAGGAAAGGATCACATTATTTTTATAAAAGATGAGGATGGAATATGGATGCTGCGAAAGCCGGTTCATTATCCCGCCAACCAGATTTATTTTAAAAATCTTATTAATACCATTCAGGACTTAAAAATTACTGATTTAATTTCAGAAAATGCATCAAGTTATGAAGATTTTGGCCTTACTGTAGAAAAAGGAACAAAAGTCAGGGTTTTTACCGGAAAAGAAAAAGTGCTTGAATTCTTATTAGGTAACACCAATATAGGCTACACCCATACATTTATAAAACTTTATTCCCATCCGAACATTTATCAGGTAAGGGGTAATATTGGACATATCTTTAACCGTGAGGTTCGGTATTTCAGGGACAAGAAAATTTTTGACGTGTCGCCAAATGAAATAATCAGGATTTCCATTAAAAGGGAGAAGGACAGTATTATTTTGAATAGGGAGGAAAAAGAGGAGGAAGGTGAAGTGATCACGGACACTGCCCAGGTACAACCTGAAGAAATGTTTGTCTGGGTTGAGGAATCTACAGGGAAATTTGTGGAAAAGGATAAAATAACCACTATTTTAGATGGGATAAAGGGACTTTCCGCACAGGATTTTATTGACAATCCCGGCGAGGAACAAAGGATAAAAAAGCCTGATTTTATTCTAACGGTTGAGACTGCCTCCCGCAAAAATGTTCTGAAGGTAAAGAAGAAGAAAGAAAAGAATCAATTTTTTGTGGAAAAGGAAGGTAAAATAGATACTTTATTTTTAGTTCCTTCTTACCAGATAAATAGAATCAACCAGTCCAGATTATCCCTTAACTTATGAGATAGTATTTTATTAATATGAAATATTTATTACCAAAGGTCACAAAGAAAGATGAAAATCTATGGGGGACTGTGGGTGGGGTAATTTACTAAATTTAGAAAGGAGAAATTTAAATGGATGAGACAAAATGTCCAAAATGTGGATATCCAAAAGATTTGTCAGCTATAGAGTGTACAAAATGCGGGATAATCTTTTCTAAATATCATGCTGCACAGTCGAAAAAAAGGAATCAAACAATGCAGTGCCACGAAATTGATT
>JAXHUS010000332.1:0-3648 GCA_034189305.1 Thermodesulfobacteriota bacterium
GCAGGAGATATAAAACGGACAAAAAGAATTCTGCAACGAATTATTAAAGAAAAAATCCCTTTGCCTGATTGGTCCTGTCAGCTAAGGGTTGATGCTGCCTTTGACGATGAACTGATGAGTTTAATGCAAGAATCGGGATGTGATTACGTATGTGTAGGATTTGAATCTATAAATCATGAGACCCTTCAATCATATAATAAAAAATCAACACCGGAAAGAAATCTTGCAGCCATAAAAAAATTCCATGATTATGGATTAATGGTACACGGTATGTTTGTTCTGGGCTCGGACTATGATACAATAAAGACGGTAAAGGATACATTTACCTTTGCAAAGGAGGCACGGCTCGCAACTGCACAATTTTTCTCACTGGTTCCCCTTCCAGGCACCCCGGATACATTGCGCCGTGAGACACGCAAACAGATTATTTCTAAAGACTGGCATCTTTATGATGGTTTCCATGTATTAATTATGCCTTCAAAGATGACAGTTTCCGAATTTCAGCAAGCCCTTTTAAAAGGATACAAAGGATTTTATAACTTCAGGGAAGCCATTCGTTTTCTACTGACCGGGAAGGAAACTTTTAAACAGCGATTTTATAAAGCAGGTATTCGACTAATGGGTAGAAAGCTCACAAAGGGTATTTATGCCGACAGCATGAACTATGTAAAATCCCTTAAGGAATTTCAGGAGTGGAAAAAAGGGCTTGATGTTAAAATTATAAAGCTCAAAGATTATTTTGCAAATATAATTCAGAATAGCGAAATTTCCGTATATGAAAAAAAGAAAGCCATTACGAACTCATTAGAATCGCTATTATCAACCATTACAAAGAGCTACTCCCATCTGGGCAAAGAATATATCCCTTATTGTAAACAGACCGTTGAAAATATTTATAATCAGCTTCAAGAGGAGACAAATAGATTTCATGAGTGGAAAAAGGATCTGGACGTTAAAATTATAAAGCTCAAAGATTATTTTGCAAATATAATTCAGAATAGCGAAATTTCCGTATATGAAAAAAAGAAAGCCATTACGAACTCATTAGAATCGGTATTATCAACTGTTACAAAAAGTTATTCCCATCTGGGCAAAGAATATATCCCTTATTGTAAACAAAGCGTTGAAAATATTTATAATCAGCTTCAAGGGGAAATTAATCAGCTTCAACGCGGGTTATTAATTTCCCTGCCGCAAAACTTCGGTAAATAATTCCATAAGAAATATTTTTAGTGCAATACCACTCGTCCCAAAAGATCATAATCTTTATAAACACTCAAGATTTCTGTTTTTACGAGCCCCCCTTTTTTTAATAACATACTTTTTTTTATCAATACTTTTCCGTCTATTTCAGGAGCCTGTCCGTAAAATCTACCTGAACAATCCCCTTTTGAGTTTTTTTCATCTATCAGCACCCAAACCCTTTTACCTATCATATCCCTGTTCTTCTTTGCAGCAATCTCCTTTTGTAATGTCATTAAACATTGGTATCTATCTTCCTTAACTTTTTCGGGGACCTGATGAGAAAGATTATAAGCGGGAGTACCTTCTTCACGAGAATAAATAAAAGCACCTAAATTTTCAAACCGAACATCCCGGATAAACTCTAAAAGTTCCTCAAATTGCTTATCGGTTTCTCCTGGAAAACCGATAATAAAAGACGTTCTCAAGTATATTCCGGGAATCTTATCCCTGAGGTCATAAATTAAGCCTTTGATTTTTTTGGATGTGGCTCCTCTGCCCATTTTTCTTAAGATTTTTTCATTAATATGTTGCAGAGGCATATCAATATATTTGCATATTTTTTCTTCCTTTTTGATTAGATTTATAAGTTCTTTATTAATCATTAATGGATTTGCATATAGGATTCTGAGCCAGTGAAGCCCTTGAATGTTTACCAATCTTCGGCAAAGGTCAACCAATGTGAGGGGTGGGTCCAAATCCTGACCGTATGCTGTACAATCCTGTGAGACAAGGACTAATTCTTTTATTCCATTTTTTACTAAAGCTTCTGCTTCATAAAAAATAAAGGGTATCTTACGGCTTTTTAGTCTTCCCCTTAGTTTAGGGATTATGCAATAAGTGCATGAATGTGAACAGCCCTCAGAAATTTTAAGGTAAGAATAAGGCCGGGCAGGAATAAAAAGCCTTGGTAATTCAGAAAGGGCTTCATTTAACTTATTATCAATATATACCTTTTTTGATCTCGATTTCTCTGCAACCTCAACTATTTTATCTATATTCATCGGTCCCAGGAAAAAATCTACTTCAGGAAGTAAATTTTCAAGTTTTACCCCATATCGCTGGGGTAAACATCCGCAGACAATAAGCTTTTTACAATTTCCATCCTTTTTATTTTCAGCAAGATTAAGAATGGCATCTACAGATTCCTCTTCAGCCTCTTTAATAAAACAGCAGGTGTTTATAATAATAATTTCCCCTTCTTTTTCATCACTTGTAAAGTCAAACCCGGCCCTGTTCATCAAGCCCATCATATATTCACTATCAACAGTATTTTTAGGACAGCCTAATGTATAAAGAAAAACCTTCTCTTTTCGCAATTTAATTAAGTCCGTTGTTTGTTGTCAGTGGACGGTTGGGTTAATTTCCTTCTCGATTTTCCTCTCCACGGAAAAGTAACAGCAATCAACTAACATTACTGATTATCTTAAGTCTGAAATGTTTATAATTTCCACATTTTCAGGTATTTCAAAAAGGAAAAGATCCTTTGGAAGGTTCTGATTAATTTTTATGTTTTCAAATATAATACAATTATAATTCCCAAATTCATCATATAAACAGATCTTTTCTACCAGGAAATTACTTTTATCAATAAACAGTTCGATTTTTTTTGTACCTGTATTTTGATCTTTGGGTATCAACTCCATGTTGAAATAGCGCTCATGTTTAGATTTTTGTAAAGTAGAGTAAAAATCTTCAGATAACTTTCCTATTCCCTGTAAGAAATTAACAGGAATTTTAGTATTAAAGGCTTTCTCAAGCTGAGATACAATAACCTGACCGTCATAAGGTGAATATATCCATAGGGCCTTACCATCGGAAATTATTTTTTTAGGTTCGGGTTTTTGATAATCCCATAGCATCATACCCCCCTTTTTAAAATATACTTTCCCATTCAGCATCGAAGTAGTATTAAGGGATTTTATAAATGATTCCTGGGTAAAATCCCCTTGTAAATCCAGGGTGTTTTTATAAAATTTCTGCACCCTCATAATAATTTCTTTCTTTGTTGTTCCATAAGACAATGAAGAAAAAATAAAAAATAAGATGGATAAATGAGCAAAAATTTTAAATATCATATCTAACGGCCTATTTTAAAAGTTTCAGTTATTTGACTGGAGTTTCCTAAGTTTGAGAGAATCCTTTATTTGTGAACGAAAATTGGCTTTAAGCAGTGGGGTACCCATCGCGGTGAGCAGGAAGGGGAAAGCCCCTCCTTTAGAGCGGGGAAGGGGCAAGTCTTCCCAGCCTGCGAACCCGATAGGGTCGCTGCGAAAGCTATGAAGTGAAGAAATAAAGGGTTCTATTTTTAATATTTATATTTACAAAAAATTTCAATATGTTTACTAAAATATACAAAAAATTTAATTTTTAAGGAAACTCCAATCATTTGAATCTTGATATTCA
>JAXHUS010000333.1:0-2532 GCA_034189305.1 Thermodesulfobacteriota bacterium
CGGTCATTATAGTAGAATGACCGGAAATATGATCAATATAAATCCAGCCATATCCAGCATTTGTTTCCCATGTATTGGTCTCTATGGCAGGCAGATTTCGGTAGCTCCTCCAAAACCTTCCCTTCTGGTCGTAACCTTCAGCAGTGAAGATAGCTGAAGTCCCCCTTTCTTTATCACCATAAAGTAATCTTTTCTTATAAGCATAGTCAGGATCATTAGTAGTAACCTCCAGAATATAATCATCTCTTATCTCCCAGTTAACCTGTAATTGATTTCCCCTGAACGGAGATTTAGCAGGTTTTTCCGGAAACCAGCAAGGATGTATAAATTTTCCTTCACCCCTTTTAAAAGTCATTCTAGGATTGATCTTCTGACGCCAACCCTGAAAATCATCAGCTGTGGCATCACTTCCAATCAGGGGATCAGTCAAATCAGCCCCGGTGAGACGTCTAATCCTCCTTATAGCGGGGATATAAGAATAGACCTCGTCATCCGTTTCCAGGTCCTCATATCTAATCCGAATCTGAGAAAACCCTTTTACATCAAAGGGTGACAAAATAGCAAAAGATTCTTTGGAACTAATAACCCCGTTATTCCCTTTTTCTTCAGGAATAGGAGGAACAAGTGCCCTGCCAAACCACAATCGGAGATAAATATGCCACTTGAATGTTCTTTCCAATCTTCCGGATTTATCGAATAACAAAAAATCAGAATAAAAAGACATCTGATCCGCAAATCCTCTCCTCCTATATACATTCCATGCAAGTTCTGTTACGGTTTCAGGATATGGAAAAGGAAGACCGGATTTCCAGTTTCCAATAAGTTTGTTTTTAGTACCTACTTTAAATTTCCCCTCATTTTTAAGGGTTGCTTTTCGAAATTTTTTTGGAGGCGGGTAAATCTTCTTTTCCACAATAAGGATAGTTATCAATCCTCTTTCCAATCCGGATGTTACCATATAGAAATCTGCTGGGGTAAATAACTTTTTCATCTCGGGAAGCAAGCCCCTGTAATTATTCTTTGTAATTACCGTACCAGGCATTATTGTCAATTCTTTAGCAGAAATCATAATCGGTATTAACAATAATAAAAATCCTATAAAAAAAATCTTTTTCATTGTGATACTCCTATTAAAAAAAGTTAATTATTTAGCTCTCTTTAACAGTCCCCTTATAGTAAATACCTCTTGAGAGACCACAACATCTCTCAGTTTAGGATACATTGGCAGCATAGTGGAATGGGACGTAAGGTGATCTGTAATTAAAAATCCCCACCAGCATCTAAAAAGAGTTTTAATATCCTGGGCCTGAACAATCTGGGTCCAGCTTCGCCACATCCTTCCCTTTTGATCGTAATTTTCTCCACCATATAAAGAGAAAGTGCCGTCTTCCTTCTCTGCATAAATTACTCTCTTTTTGTATACATAATCCTTATCATTCATATCCACCTCTAATATATAAAGAGGTCTTTTCTCCCAGTCAACTTGAAAACAGTTTCTTTTTATAAATGGTTCCGGAGGTTTTTTATTGTAACATCCTGGGACCAGAAAATCCTTTACCCCTAAAATTTTAAATGTCATTATAGTATTTATTTTCTGCCGCCATACTTCAAAATCATCCGGTATATCATCACTTCCCAGGATGGGATCGGTAAAATCCGCTCCGGTTAGTCGGCGCAACCTTCTAATGGCTGGAATATATGCATAGACTTCATCATTCTTTTCTATATCTTCATATCGAATGCGAATCTGGGAAAATCCCTTAACATCAAAGGGCTCATAAAATATCAATGACTCTTTTCGGCCCAGAAGTCCATTGTTACCAGGCATTTCCGGTATGGGAGGGATATCCGTTCTCCCTACCCATAGCTTACACCACATTATAAATTCAAATGTCCTTTCTAATTTTGTCTTCTTATCATATAAACGAAAGGTTGAAATAAATTCCAGATCATCTGCCAGCTGTCCCCTTCGGTAAACATCCCATGCCAGCTCTTTTGGAGTTTCAGGTTGAGGAAAAGGGGAACCTGATGTCCACTTTCCAATAATTTTATTTTTTTCTCCAACCTTAAATTTCCCTGTATTGTTCCGGGTAGCCTCTGCAAAACCCTTTCTAAGCGGGTAATCCCGTTTTTTTACCACTGGAATGGTTATCCATCCGTTTTTTACACCTTTGCTAACGGTAATAAAATACGCCGGGGTAAAAACCTTTTTTAGTTCCTTACTATAATTCTCATAATTTTTTTCAGTGATAACAGTTCCAGGCCTGATTTTGTCTTCCTGGGCCGAAATCGGTACCCTCAGACAAATAAACACAAATATGATTAACGATACCCCCCTTTTAAAATTATATGCCATTTTCCCCTCCTTGAAATTTTAGAAGTTATGTTTGTTTCATCATATTCATTGCCCGAACGAAGACTGTCAAATTTGTATATTTGCCTTAATTTCCTGCAGAGGGAGAAATTTTAGGTCTTCGAAAATTCAATAGATTCAAGATTTCTGCGTTCAGTTGAAATAACAAATACATTACC
>JAXHUS010000334.1:0-10147 GCA_034189305.1 Thermodesulfobacteriota bacterium
AAGACTTAAAAAAGAAAATACAGCACGCAGAAAAGAGGCCCATTTCTATCCCTGAGACTTCTTTTTTTAATGTTTTTACACCATACATGAAAAAAGAGAAGAGAATGGCTAAAAAAGTAATAAAACCGAATATTCCCAATTCTGCCCAGATCTGCAGATAATTATTATGCAGATATTTGGTTGGGTTGGTAATCTTGCTCATATAGGCTGGAAAAACTATTCCAAGGGTGCCTGAACCACATCCCCACCAGAAAAAATCCTTTATGATTTTAAACCCGGTATCCCAATCAAGCCATCTTTGTAGGATAGAGTTTGTTTTAAGACTGAAATCAAAAAAATCTCTATATCTTGGGCCGGAGATTAAGGACAAAAGAAGAACAAGGAAGACAACTGCAAAAAGTACAATAAATTTTTTCTTTTTAACGGGGAAAAATAGAATAAAAAGGGTTATAACAAGAAGGGAAGATAAAAATCCTCCTATAGATTTTGTGAAAAATAATGTAAACGTACATAACAAAATCATTATAAAAGGAATTAAAATCTCTTTTTTGGATTTCCCCTTTTGTTTTAGCCTTTCAAAAAGGAAACCTGATGACAGTGCAATAACCATGGCTAAAAAGGATGCCAGCATATCAGGAGAAAAAAAACAGGCAAAGACCCTTTTTTCCTTTAGAAAATTGGTTGCATAGTTCAACTCAAAAGAAGGTAAGGAAAGACTTTCCAAATATTTTAATGTATAAGAAAAACCGAAAAAATACTGATAGATTCCATGGACACATGCTATAGAACCCAATAGTAAAACAAATTGAATGGCAATGGTTAAAAAGTTTGGTAAATTTATCTGAAAAACCAATAAGAAAAGTAAAAGATGGCCGGAAATAACAAAAAATTGTTTTTGACTCAAAGCTTTATTTATTGAAAGATCAATATTTATTAAATTAAATAAAAGAAAAATGCATAGCAATATAAAGAACTTTGATTCAGGGATTATAATCTTTCCGTTATTAATACCAAAAAGCCATAAAAGAAATAAAAAATGAGGAAAAAGATAATAAAATATTTCAAGATTGGGGTAATTGAAGCCGGGAAATAAAATATATAAAGAAATATAACCTAAGATGGTATATGGAAGAAAATATAAGGACATTCTTTGTCCAACTAAAGGTTTCATTTTAATAAATAATTATTTATATTACAAATAACCATTGAGTAAAGAGAAAAGAAATAAAAAAGTTTAATTTGATACGAAAAAAAATATCTTATTTCCATATTTTTATCTTCATATACATATTAATAACCCTTTTAGAATTAGAACCTGCCTATCTAAATCCCGATGGAATAAATTATTATTCCTATGTTCGTTCTTATTTTTTAGACGGAGACCTCCTGTTTTTAAATGAATTTAAAAGACTTGAAATCGTAGATAAGGAAAAGCTGGAATGTTTAAAACCCCCGCCATTTACAATAATCTTGCTGTAGTATATTCTCTTTTAAATCAGAACAAAAAAGCAAAAGAAATGTGGAAAAAGTCTTTATCCCTGATGAATAAAAATCAGATTAAGGACATAGAATGATCTATATTGCCTAATGTTATTTTTAAGAAATTCCTCACAAAATAATAATTTTATTCTTTATTAAAATATCAATTTTGTGTAAAATTTACTTGCTTATGTCAAATATATTTAAACAGCTTGCACGGCTACAGGATCTACAATTTGCCCATCTTGAAAAACAATCTTTATTACATAATAAGGAATTTATAAAGATTGAAGATTCGATAAATATAATACTGAGAAATTTGCCGGATGAAGTTGCCTATCAATATAAAAAACTGCAAAAGCATTATAAAAATCCGGTAGTGGTTGTATCGGTTGAGATGGGTTGTTGTGCGGGATGCAGGATTTCCCTCCCCACAACATTAGTTCAGGAAATCATATCCAGAAAAAAGATTCACTTCTGCCCCAATTGTTCTCGAATTATTATTTACAGAGAAGAGCCGGGCATGTTAACCAAAAAGTTAATTAAGAAAGGCAGCGGTATCGGCAGGTTTTCTTCCCCCCAGCTAGTGCTCCCTAATTTAAAGGCGGAAACAAGAGATAGTGTACTCTTAGAACTGATTCAAACAATTGTTAAGGCAGGGCTCACAAATAAACCTGAGGAATTATTAGAAAAGGCTATTGAAAGGGAAGAGATGGTATCAACAGCAGTTTCAAGTAGTCTTGCATTTCCGCATGTAAGGACAAAGGGGCTCGACAGATTATGTTTTGTTATGGGAATAAAAAAAAGAGGCCTGAGATTTAACCCTGAAAATAGAAAACTTATAAAGATTATTTTTTTTACAATAATTCCTCCTACAGCAGGAAATTTTTATCTTCAGCTTATAGGGTCTTTTATGAATGTTTTAAAATCTACCGAATCAAGAAAGGCCCTTTTGGCGGAAAAGACTAAAGATGGTCTCTGGACAACCTTTAATAATCTAACAAAAGATATAATTACATAATTCTTTTATCAATTTGTAAATCAAACCTGAAAATCAATTCTTCATCATTCTTAAGTGAAAATCCGAAAACTTTTTCCCATACTTCTTTAGTTTCCATGCAAAGATATACAAAGGCATCTTTATCGTACCTCATAATCTGATTTAAAATAAACCTGTAAAGAGAAATCCTGATTTTTTTGAAATAGCGGAGTTTTTTATCCTTTCCAGGTATCAATTCTCCCGTTAAAAGAGGATTTTTTGGAAATCTCGATTGAATGACGGGCTTCAGCTTCTGGGCAAAACGAAGGCTTCCCAGACTTATCCACATAATCCTTTTTTTTTCTAAATGGGAAAAGATATATTTAATAAGATTATAATAATCTTCTTCCCATCCCGGATAATGAATTATCGGATCAAAATGCAAACCTATCAAATATCCCCTCTCCTGGCATCTTTTTGCCGCATCAATTCTTTCTAAAAGACCGGCAGTTTTATACTCCTGCTCTTTAATGATCGTATCAGGATTCACTGAAAAGGAGATTATTATATTTTTATAGGGCTTTTGACATTCCAGGATACTATCAACCATACTACTTTTAGTCTTTAGTTCCAAAATTGTCCCTGGTAAATTCTTAAATTTATTTATAAGTTTTGGTGATATATCTAAAAAGTCATCCATAGACAGGCTGTCACTCCATTGCCCACTGCCAATCCTTAAAAATTTTCCCGGATAGGAACTCTTTAAACTTGAAAGTTCCCTGTCAAAATCAGTAAAATTTGTATGAACGGTTATTACCGGATTGTTAAGATAAAGCTGTAAAAAGCAATATGCACAGTCAAAATTACAGTTTAAAATAGGGTTTAACACAAAGTACCTGCAGGAGATACATGTAGGTGTGCATGGACAGGGCTTTAAAATCGTACCTGTATTTTTAGTGAAAAAAAGCCATTTTTTACCTTTTTCTACCGGCTTATACATAGAATAATCCGGTTTTTCTTTATCCTTTAGAATAATTATTTCTGATTTACCAAATCTCTTTAATGTATTTTTAACAATGTCATCTTTATATGAAGATTTACTTATAAAAATCTTTTCAGGGATAAATGGATTATGTTTTCTCAAATTGTTTCCAGAAGCTTCTTAATAAGATCTTCTTCAGATAGCTTTAATATTAAATTTCCCAGTTTTTTTAATTCATAAGGTGAGGAAAATTGTGCATTTAACTTTACTGTATTATCTTCAAAATAAGGACTGTGGGTAATTTTTAAGGATGGTGGAAGATGGAGTAATTCCAAAGTTTCATGGAATTCATTCTTCGTTTTTGTAAGTACCGGATACCGTCTTTTTTGCAGTTCTCCTCGAATTTTTTCAACTTTTTGAGGATTGGAAAGGTTTTCATCATTTATTATATTATAAAATAGTCTCTCATTAATTAAATTTTTTATTTCTATTTTCTCCCTTTGGGATATTTCATGCGTCAGTGTAATAATTTCATTCATTTTGTTAATGCCTGGTTTTAGATCATATAAAAGGTGAAATAGGCAAAGGGCATCCCCATTTTTAAAATCATTTAACTTAACGGCAATTTTTAATGGAAATTCTCCTGCAACTGCAATTTTAATATCTTCCGGCATTTCCAAAATGATAAGATGTTCATCCAGACATCCCTTAAATGAAGGAAGGGAGAGTAAGGGTAGATATTCATCAATCATCTTTTTCTCACTAACCCCATAATGTAAGAGCTTTTTTATTATTATCCCTTTTTCCACAGAATTTAAAGGTTTTCTATTCTTTTCTAAATAAAAATTTAAAATGAAAGCATTCACATCGGATAGTTCTTCCTTAGAATAAATCAGGGCGGTTATTTCATCCTTCTCCCTTTGTTTTATCTGATCAACTCTGTCAAAGCCGGAAATAATCTGAAATGGACAGTCTACAACCTTTCTTAAAATTACAGGAAAAGATAAGATAACATCGTCAAAATAAAAAACACTATTTTGTTCTATGGGATAGCGGAAGGAAAAAGTATAATCGCTCAAATTTATATCGTCTATTTTGATGTTTCTTAATATCATTTAGAAATATTTTAATGTCAGATGCTTGTTGTCAGTTAAAAGGAAATAAACCTATTCAAATAAGCTTAACAAACTACATCCCAAAATTAATCCCCATGTAATAAATTAAACAAAGGATCATGAAAATCCCTCAAAATTTTTCTTTTACCTCAGCTAAAAAAGAATAATAATAAGGCATTAATCGATATTTAATACCTTTTAGAAATCTTTTTCTCTTAAAAGCGCCATTACTCATTATAAAACTCTTCTCTTTTATGTATCTCAGGATCATTTCCTTCTTATTGTCGCACCCTCCATTAATGAGAATTTTCCCCAATGCCTTAATCCTGAACCTGTCAAGCCCCCATATTGTCCTGGAAAGTTGATCCGGATGACCACCCCTTTTTATAATCAGGGGTTCTTCAAGAAATAAAATGGGATATTTTATCGAAATTCTAAGCCACATATCATAGTCTTCACAGGCAGGAAACCCCTCGTCAAAACCTCCGATATTTGAAAACAAATCTTTGTGAGCAATTACTGATGATGGGCTTATAATACACAGGGGAAGAGTTTTTTCAAAAATCCATCCCGAATATTTTTTGTGTTTGGCTTTTGGATAAATTCTTTTGCCGTTATAAATCCATATCTCATCAGTATAGCAGACTAAATATTTTTTTTGCTTTTTTAAAGTATTTATTTGTTTTTCTAACTTCTCTTTAACCCAGAGATCATCTGAGTCCAAAAAGGCAATATATTCTCCGGAAGCAAAAGTTATTCCCTGATTTCTCGCAGCACTTACCCCTTTATGTTCCTGATAAACATATTTTATCGGAAAGTCAAAGGATTTAACTATTTTTTCGGTCCCGTCAGTTGAACCATCGTCCACAACTAAAAGTTCAAAATCTTTATAAGTCTGGTTTAGGACAGAGTCTATCGCATCTTTTAAAAACCTGTGTCTGTTAAATGTAGGGATAATTACACTGATCATGGACATAATATTGAAATTTCTTTACTATTCAGTGTTTAGACTCAAGTCTGAAGAATATCAATCATCTCTGAAAGGCTCTAACCAGTCCATTTAAGACTTTCTTTGTTTTGACCATCACCGGTTCAATGAGGGACAAATCATGGTTACATAAGAATCCCAAAGGCTTTGACAATGATTTCTCCATAACACTTTCTGCCTTCATGTCATCAAACTGAATAGTTACTAAATATCCAATTCCTTTTATCCACCGTAAAGAACCACTGCTAAATTTAGTTATTAACGAACTCTAATTATCTGAACCTTTACTATAACGAATTTGCCTTTGTAATGATTCATATAACACTTAATTTTATCCAATTCCTTTTATCTTTTCAACTTCTTCTGCATATTTCTTCATGGTAAACTTTCTCTCTTTTTTCAATTTTGTTTATTATGTATAATAAATGGATAGAGGAGCATTTATGCTCCCCAGGTATAGCATTTTAACCCCACAGGAGCATGAATATCTACCCCTACCTGTTTCCTTAATTCAACAGAATTTATCCTGATATCTATATATCATTGCCGGTAACGCTTTTAGCTATAAAATTATGAGCTAAACGAGAAGTCAGGGGACAGAATTCAGAATATTAAAAATGGCTATTATGTTCCAGGTTTCAACTTAACTTACAATTTTTATCCCATACCTTTGCGTTATTTACCCCATTCTTAAAATTTTGCAGGAGGTTCTAAAGTTTATATACTTTTATCCGAAATTAATAATAATTAACAGAATGAAAAATATTGAAACTTTTAACAACATCTGGCACTTTAAAGAGAAAAGGGATAAAGGTGGGAGAGTAATTATACATAATCTTTTAAATTGTCAGGGATTAACCATGCAAGGAGATGTGTAATATGGATTTTAAAGAATTAGCTAAAAATTCAGATTTAGAGGAAGAATTTTTTTTGGAACTGGTTAGGACTTTCTTAAAGCTCTGTGCTTTTGATTTGGACAATTTACAGTCATCCATTGACATGGGAAATATACAAAAAATAAATGAATACGCTCATTCAATAAAAGGCGCTGCCATTAACCTTGGATTTAAGAATATATCACTGGCAGCCGTAGAAATTGAAAAAAATGCCAGTGAGAATAGACTGGATGAAGCAGCAAGTTTTGCCAATATTGTTAAGGAACGATATGAAGAGATAGAAAGGGCATTTAAAACTTTAAGGGCTTCAAAAGCTGGTTAATAAAAAGGAATTAAGATATGGAAAAAAAGAAGATTTTGGCAGTCGACAATAATACGATTATATTAAAGTTTATGACTGATTTGCTTGTGAAGAAAGGATATAGAGTCCTGACTGCAAAAGACGGACTGTTAGCCCTGGATATTTTAAAAAACTATACCCCGGACGTTATATTTATAGACCTTATAATGCCTAATATTAATGGAGCCAAATTATGTAAAATTATTCGAGGAATGCCGAATTTGAAAAATGTTTATATAGTGATTCTTTCCGCTGCTGCTATGGAAAGTCAGGAAAATTTTACAGAATTTGGTGCTAATGCCTGTATTGCCAAGAGTCAGTTTAAAATAATGGGGCGACATATTCTTAATGTTCTGGACAGCCTGGACCAGGCAACCCATGACAAATCCGCAAAGGAAATAATAGGACTTAAAAATATCAGCTCTCGTGAGATTACAAGGGAATTATTAGCTGACAAAGAACATTTTGAGGCCATCCTGGGGAACATTTCTGATGGAGTCTTAGAAATTACTTCTGACGCAAGGATAGTATATGCCAATGATAGCGCCCTGTCCTTGATAGGTGATAGTGAAGAAAAGGTGATAGCTTTAAATTTTGTCGAACTGTTTTATGAGAATGACCGTAAAAGGATTAAAGACTTGCTGGAAAATCTGGATGGAGTGCCGCAAATAATTTCTGAAGATTCACCGTTAACTGTTAATGGAAAACAAATTGTACTAAACTTTTTACCAATTAAAGATAAAAAGCAAGAGACAATTTTAGTAATTATTCGAGATGTCAGTGAGAAAAAGCACAGGGAACTTCAGCTTATACAAACCGAGAAGATTGAATCAGTTGGTATTCTGGCAGGCGGCATTGCCCATGATTTTAATAACATTCTGACCGGTATCTTAGGTAATGTCTCCCTTGCAAAAGTATATGCAAAACCAGAAGATAAAGTTTTTGAAAAGTTAATGACAGCGGAAAAAGGAATATTTCGGGCTAAGGAACTAACCCGACAGCTGCTTACCTTTGCCAGAGGCGGATCACCAATTAAAAAGCCGATCCTGATTTCAGACCTATTAAAAAATTCAGTGACTTTTGCCCTGACAGGCTCCAAGGCCCGATGTGAATTTTCTATCTCCGATGACCTCTGGCCGGTTGAAGTGGATGAGGAACAGCTAAAACAGGCTATAGAAAATCTGATTATTAATGCCGACCAGGCTATGTCTGAAGGTGGAATTATTCATGTCCTGGTTGAAAGCATAATCCAGAGAGTCAAAGACGTTCTCCCTTTACAGGAAGGAAAATACATAAAGATAACCATCAGGGATCAAGGGAGTGGAATTCCCAAAGAACATCTTCCGAAGATATTCGACCTTTATTTTACGACCAAACAGCAAGGTAGCGGCCTGGGACTTGCCACAGTTTATTCAATAATTAAAAATCATAATGGATATATCACTGTGGAATCCGAATTGGGCGTTGGAACAACCTTTTATATCTATCTTCCCATTTCCAAAAGGGAGATTATAGCAAAAAAGGAGAGAAAAGAGAGCCCTCTTGCAGGGAAGGGCAGGGTTCTCCTTATGGATGATGAGGAGATGATAAGAGAAAGTGTGGGTGAAATGATTATGTCATTAGGATATAAGGTTGAGTTTGCTAAAGACGGCGCCGAAGCGATTGAAGAGTATAAAAAAGCCAGGAGGTCGGGACAAGCCTTTGATGTTGTCATTATGGATTTAACTATACCGGGGGGAATGGGGGGTAAAGAAGCCATTAAAAAATTTCTTGAAATAGATCCTGAGATTAAAGCGATTGTATCAAGTGGTTATTCCAACGATCCTATAATGGCTAACTTTACCAGATATGGTTTTAAAGGTGTTCTTACCAAGCCCTTTCAAATTTCAGAATTGAATGATGAAATACATAGAGTATTAATAAGCACAAAAGTTCCCGGTGAATCTTAAAAACTAACCTTATTTTACCCCAGGCCGATTAACCTTCCTCCTTGAAAAATAATGAAACATACTATCCAGGCAAGGGTAGTGGTGTAAAAGGCGGCAAATGCCGTCCACTTAAAGGAATTCATCTCCCTGTAAATCACACCTATAGCAGCTATACAGGGGACATAAAGCAGGCAGAATACCATCAAAGTAAAGGCTACAAGAGGGGTATAAATTTTACTCCCATCGGGCCATGTATCATTTTTAATACTTTTTTTCAAGGATTCCGAGGTCTCGCCGGCTTTTCCCACAGCATACAGGGTGCCAAGGGTCCCCACAACTATTTCCTTCGCAATAAATCCTCCAGACAACCCTACTCCTATCTTCCAATCAAATCCTAAAGGTTTAATAATGGGCTCTATTATCCTTCCCAGTTTACCTGCATAGCTTTTTTCAAGTTTTTCAGAGGTTTTTTCATTTTTTAATCGGGAAAGGTTATCATCATATAGTGCTTTTGCCTTTACATATTGAAAATAGAGATCATAAAGCTCCGGGTACCCCTTTTTTAGTAAAGCAAATTTTCTTTCCCTTTCTTCCTCTGCCATCAAATATTCATTGTCTTCGGCTTTCAACTCCGCAGTCTTTTTTATAAATGCCCTATCCACGTCTCTAAATTTTATAAATTTTTCATTTGTTGCAAGTTCTTTCTTTTTAGCGCCAAAACCTGATTCTATCAATCTGATCTTATGGGCAAACCCGGACTCAGCATTTTCTATTAATGAATCATAGTCTTTGCTATATTCAGGGGTCCAGGGAAAGTTACTAATAAACCAGACTATAACACAGCCCGTAAAAATAATGGTTCCTGCTTTTTTCAGGTACAGCTTTCCCCTCTCCCACATGTGAATGACCGCCCCTTTTATGGTAGGGATTCGATAAGGGGGAAGTTCCATAATAAAAGGGGAGACCTCCCCAGTAAAAAGATATTTTCTAAAAAATTTTGCCATCAAAATTGCCATCATTATTCCTATAATATATAGTAAGAAAAGCACGGTGCCCGACCTTTCCGGGAAAAATATTCCAATAAAAAGGGCATAAATTGGAAGCCTTGCACCACAGGACATGAAGGGGGTGACCAGGATAGTGGCAAACCTGTCTCTTTTTGTTTCAATAGTACGGGTTGCCATAATAGCGGGAACATTACAGCCAAACCCTAAAATCATAGGGATAAAAGATTTTCCATGAAGCCCGATTTTTTGCATAAATCTGTCCATAATAAAGGCGGCTCTTGCCATATAACCAGAATCCTCCAGAATGGCAATACTGAAAAACAGAATAAAGATTATAGGAACAAATACTAATACACTTCCTGCGCCGCTAATAATGCCATCTATTACGAGTCCATGTATTGCGCTTCCATCATGCAATAAACCTCCGATTACT
>JAXHUS010000335.1:0-8726 GCA_034189305.1 Thermodesulfobacteriota bacterium
GGCAAGCCGATGTTCTTGTATTAAGTTCCTTTCCGGGGGGTATATAACGATACGGTAACCACTCAGGCTTATATTTTCTATTGAGGTAACTGATAAATCACAAGTCAACTACCATCGGCTCAAGCCGATGGCTTGAGGGTTCAAGGGGTTAATGGATCAAGGGAGAATCTTTTATCATTAATCTCGAATCCTCGAATCATAGATCCCTTGCTGCACAAATAATAGAACTGAAGTCTTCGCCTAAAGACGAGGGTTTTTCTCCCATTCTCCGAAGGAGACAATAAAAAAATTGACAGAACAAATGCGTATGCTATATTTAAAAAAATAATAACTTATATAAAAGGAGATAAAAATGAAGGCAGCCATTTTATACGAGATAAATAAACCTCTTGTAATCGAAGAGATTCCCATTCCTCAGCCAAAGGATAATGAATTACTGGTAAAAATTGCAGCCACAGGTGTTTGTCATACTGATTTGCATCCCATAAAGGGTGACATGCCAGTCCCCCTTCCAATCGTTTTAGGACATGAAGGAGCCGGTATAGTAGAAAAAACAGGAAAGGGTGTGAAAAATTTAAAGGAAGGTGATCATGTAATTCTTTCAGTTATGCCTTATTGTGGAGATTGTTTTGGTTGTCTCATGGGCAAACCTTATCTTTGTTCAACTGCATGGCCTACAATTTTCGGCGGGACTATGATCGATGGAACAAAAAGGTTGTCAAAGGAAAACGGAGCGGAACTTAATCACTTTTTTGGCCAATCTTCATTTGCCGAGTATGCCGTTGTTGATGAAAGAAGTGCAATAAAAATTAGAGAAGATGCCCCTTTAGACAAAGTTGCAGTTTTTGGATGCGGTGCTACTACCGGAATAGGAACTATTGTCAATACTGCAAAAGTTGAAGCCGGGGCAAGGATAGTCATTTTTGGCTGTGGAGGGGTGGGACTGTCTGCTATTATGGCTGCCAGAATGGTTGGAGCCGGTTTAATCATAGCTGTTGATATAATGGAGTCGAAATTGAAAATGGCACAGGAATTCGGAGCTCACATTGCTATAAACAGCTCTATGGAAAACCCTGTTGAAAGAATATTGGAAATAACAAATGGAGGGGCTGATTACACTTTTGAATTTATTGGAAATGTCAATGTAATGGAACAGGCTTACAACTCTTCTCGCCCTGGTGGGTTGACAGTTATTGTCGGTTCACCTCCTGCGGGGGAAAAATTAAGTATCGATCCCATGGGGCTGCTTACTGAAAAGACTATTATGGGTACGGCAGGGGGTTCTTTAAGACCTGGGATAGATATACCAAGATATGTAGAGTTATATATGCAGAAAAAATTAGACCTGGATAAACTTATTACTAAATCCTTCCCTTTAGAAGATATTAACAGGTCATTTGAAACTATGGAAAAAGGAGAGGTAGGTCGGAGTGTAATCGTATTTTAAAATAAAAAAACAGGGCAAACAGGATTTTATCCCTTTGCATATTGTTAGATAACCATCAATACCCGATCGGATGATAAAGGTGTCAAAGTAAATCAACAATTAGAGGAGACGATATGAAAGAAACTAAAATTATGCAAGAAGGTAAAATAAAAAAGACTATTACTGATTTTCTTGTTGATATCCCATTGTTTGATAAACTGAATCCAGAGGAATTAAAAATTATTGCAAAGCAAACGAATCTTTTTGAGTTTAAAAAAGGGGAAAATGTCTTTGCAGAAGGGGATCAAGGAAACTATGTGTGTTTTGTGGTAGATGGTATATTAGATGTGATTAAAGAATCCATGACCGGTGATAGTGTTGTAATAACTGCATTGTCCAGGGGGCGTTCAATTGGGGAAATGTCGGTTATTGACAATTTCCCGCGGTCGGCAACGGTAAAGGCTCGTACAGATGCCACCCTGCTCATATTGACACGAAAAAGTTTCGATTTGATATTGGAGGAACACTCTGAAGTAGGTATAAAAATTCTTAAAGGGCTTTCACGTTTGCTCAGTCTGAATTTACGTAAAACATCAGGCCGCCTTGCCGACTATATGTTGCCCGTCAGTTAAACTTTAAAAGGCAGCAGATTTTATATAATATCAAATATCGGGGGCTGCCGGAATATCAGTCCAATAAAAAAGAGTGTCCGGTTGCATCCATTTCCTTTTTTTATAGCAGGTCATGTCGCTTACCTGACAATGTCAACGTAATCTTTTGGAGGCAGCTTAGTATAAAAATCCTCCTTATGTAATGAAGCAGGGGGTATTTCAAAAAGCATCTCAATATAAACCCGAAAAATGCCTTTGAATTTTTCAGGCAGTACAAAACGGAAAAGGCAAGAGGAAAATGGGGAGATTTAATTTCACTTTTTTATTCTTTGCTATGAGGATTCAGGTATAAGGTGAAAGGTTTAAGGTATAGGGATAATAAAAACCATGTACCTTACCTTTATTTTACATTTTGAATTTACCAAAAATTGCTACTGCAATTTTTAGGATAAAAGAAGACAATATATTCTATAAACTCCTCTGAATAAGAGGTTTGACAATATTAGTGTATTTATGATAGAAATGTTTTGTTTTTTTTACTCTATACCTTAATTGATAATTTGTAATTAGCTAAAAATGAATAGTAACGGCCTTTTGGACATAAAGCAAAAGCTTATCAGGGTTCACAATCCGTTTTTAAAGGCTTTCATTCAATTTGCCTTGCCAGGTCTGTTTAGTGTCTTTGAATCTTTTTATATAAATAATAAAATTAAATGGAACGGAAAGAGGGGCTGTTTTTTGCTTTCCTTTGATTGTGATTTTCCTGAGGATGTTTTTGTCCTTCCGGAAATTGTAGATATTCTGGCTAAAAATAAGATAAAGGGCAGTTTTGCCTGCGTTGGAAGGTGGGTTAATGATTATCCCGATGAACACAGAGTTCTTATTGACAATGGATTTGAGATAATAAATCATACATACTCTCATCCGGAACTTATAAATTCCAAAAAATTCAAATCTGTCAGAGATGATTTGAATCCTCGCAAGTGGGAAGAACTATCATTAAACGAAAAAGAGAAAGAGATAATACTTTGTAATGAGGTCGTTTTAAAAAAATTAGGTCATAAAATTAACGGCTTTCGTGCACCCCACTTTGGGCTGATAAAAATGGAAAACATTTATCCTATACTTGAAAAAGAAAAATTTATTTATTCCTCATCAACGACCTCTATTAATTCAAGTTCTTTAGGCTTCCCTTTCCATATAGGCAAAACCCTTGAGATACCGTTAACCAACTGTATCAAGCATCCTTTTAGCGTATTCGATACCTGGCATTCTTTTTATGCGCGCGGGGGATGGCACCGCAACAATTTTTTAAACATATTTGAAGAACTTCTAAAAAGGTGTCACTCTAAATGCCTTTTAATAAATGTTTATCTGGATCCTAAGGATATTCGGCATTTCGATTTGACTAAAATGGTAGAAATTATAAGTGCACATAAGGAAAACATATGGATGCCCACCCTTTCTGAATTTACCCTCTGGTTCAGGTCGAATTTATGCAAAATAGAGTAGAAACAATGAAGCATTTAATTTATTTTGTTGCCTTTGGTTTTCCTCCTCTCGGAAGAGGCAATGCCCTTACTAATGCCCGTGTGGCAAACTATCTCAGCAGCTATTTTCATATAAAGGTCATTACAACTAAAGAAAAAAAATTTTCTTTTTTACCTTATATGGCGGATTCTTCCCTTGAGGAAGAAATTACTGAAAATACTGAAATTGAAAGGATAAAAGGTCTTAAGTGGAAAGGGGTTGAGAATGTACTGTATTATCTGAATGTAATTCCCTGCCCGCATTTTAACTGGTTTTTGAGTGTCATTAAAAAAAGGGATGAGGTATTTACTAAAAAAGGCGTTGTTTTTGCTGTTTATCCGGTTCTTTCAGATCTTTTAGTCGGCTGTAAAGTGAAGCGGACATTTAATTTCCCCCTTATTATTGATTTTAGGGATGATTATTTAGGTGTGGCACAAAATAATATGGGTTTCTTTGGAAAAATTATTGCAAAAAGGCTGGAAAGAAAATTTATAGAGTATGCCGATTATATAACTGTAACTACAGACCATCTCAAAAAAACTCTATTGGAAAGATATGATTTGAAGGAAGAGAATATACAAACAGTTTATAATGTGGTAAGAGATAGTGATTCAATAATAGATAAAAAGAAATTGAAACGAGAAAAACATAAAGATTCAGCCTTTTACGTTTCATATGCAGGAACGGTTTCCAGAAGCCAGGAATGCGAAATAATTTGTAAGGCATACAAAAAACTCCTTCTGGACCATCCGGAGCTTGCAGATAAAGTGAAAATAGAAATATATGCTCCGGAAAATCGTTATTTTAAGAAATTTTTTAAACCTGAAATGATAAATGGGATCACTTATAATGGTTTTATTCCCCATAGTAAATTATTAGAAAAACTTTATCTGTCGGATATCGGATTTCTGTCCTTAACGGATTCGGTGTACAGCTATGCAACTCCTACTAAATTATTCGAATTCATTGATTTAGAGGTTCCTATCCTTGCATGTCTGCCTGAAGGAGAGGCAAAAAATATTATTGTGGGAAATAACATTGGTAAAGTTTCAAGTCCCGGTGACATAGACGGTCTTGCTAAAAATCTCTATTTTCTTTACACAAAAAAAGAGGAATGGGACAAGCTTAAAGAAAATATAAAAAGAATAAAAAGTAGATACAGTATTTCATCAGAAGGGAGTAAATGGGTAAAAATAATAAACAGGTTATGTGCCTAAAAAGTTATTAAAAAATAGATCCCTCTATATTTTTTAAAGGAGCGAATATCTTTGAAAAGTGATCTTAAAAAAAATCTACTGGATAACAAAAATCGACTTGGGATATGGGGCTGCGGGTATATTGGTTTTACAACGGCGGTTAATTTTGCCATAAACGGTGTTAAGGTGGTTGGATACGATATAAACAAAGAACTGATAAAAAACTTAAATAACGGGAAGATACCTATACCAAATTTAGATTACTGGCTTGGATTCCCCATTGATTCTTTAATTGAAACAAAATTGTTTCATGCAACACAGGAAGTTTCCGAAATGCTGTCTTCCGATATAAAAGTTCATATGGTGGCAATCCCTACTGAAAAAAATGGCGAGCCTTTTAACGGATACCTTATAGATGTGATAAAAAACATCTGTAAAAGAATATCGAGTAAAGACAGTCCGGATTTGATAATAATTGAAAGCACTTTAACGCCAGGAAATGTTGAAAAAATATTGGTTCCGGCCATAAAAAAGGCCGGGAAAGACCCATATACCGATTGTCTTATTGGAGTTGCTCCCAGGCGGGACTGGTTCCATTCACCGGAAAAAAATTTAAAAAATTTGCCACGGGTTGTATGCGGTCTTGATAAAAAAACAACGGATTATGTAAAGGACGTGTTATCTATAGTGTGTGATAATTTAATTACTGCAAGTTCAATAAAAATTGCGGAACTTGTAAAATCGGTGGAAAACAGCCTTCTCCATGTTCCTTCAGTTTATGCCATGCAGCTTGCAAGGGCATATCCTGATCTGGATATTAAAGAAGCATTCCGTCTTGCTGGAACTCATTGGAGAATACCGGTCTATTATCCCAGTATGGGAACCGGGGGTTATTGCGTTCCTGTTTCAAGTAAATATGTTAAATTGGGAGCAACCAATCCGGAAATCTTAACAATAATTGATGAGACAATAAAATTTGATGAGTATGAACCACGTTTTATTGCCGAGATAGTAAAGCATAAAGGAGGATTGAAAGTAGGAATATTGGGGATTGCCTATAAAGGTGATCTTAAAGTCCATACCCTATCCCCTGCGTTAAGCATAATAGATTATTTAACTGAAATGGATATAAAAGTTTCGGTTCATGATCCATACTATTCAGAAGATGAGATTAAAGATATTACAGGGTGTTCATATTTTTCTTATCCTGACGGATTAAGTCAATTTGATACCATTCTAATAATTCCCGCCCACAGGATATATACCCAGACGCCAAGAGAGATCCTCTTTAAATACATTAAGGAGGTCAGATTAATTATGGATAATATGGGGGCATGGGACAAATTCCGGGAAGATTTTAAAGAAAGCGGGATATCTTATAATATGGTAGGTGACCCTAACTGGTGTAAATAAATAATAAGTAATGTCATTTGATTGTTGTCAGTTATCCGTTGAAAACGGTTTAAGTATTTATAAAATTAATTAAATAAACTATTGACAACAAACAACGAACACCATTGATTTTGTCATTTGAACTTTTTTTACTTTATAAAATGTTCAATATTAATTTTAATAAAAGGGGTAACTTTAAAATTTTATTTAAAATCTGTATTTTAACCGGCTGCTATTTTTTACCCGCCTTCTTTCAACTGCCGATCCGATAAGCCAGCCTATAAGTAAAACCCCTGCTCCGCCTATAAGGAGATAAACCTTCTGGGACCTTCTAAGAATCTGATTTTCTATAATAAGCTTTCGGTTTATATCTTTTTTTTCTTTAAGCTCACAAAGAAGCTGATCTCGTGATTCTTTTACAGAGATATAAGAAACAGACCCTTCTTTTAATTCCTCATAATTCCTGCTTAACTGTTCGGTCTTTTCTTTCTCTTTTAAGAGTTGTTCCTTTAAATCTTTATTCTCCTTTTTCAGTTCGTCCCTTTCAGTTTTCAGTTGCTTTAATTTAACGGATTGATCTTTGATTTTTATTTCCATTTCATTATACTTAGCTGTTTTTGGGATACTCTTTGAAAGATAACGGGCAAGAACCCAACCCTTTTTATCTTCTCCCAGCCGAATTTCCGCCCAGCCGTCTTTAATCTCTATTACTTCCACACTGTCACCGGAAGAAAGCAAACCCAAAATTCTATATTGAGTGCCCTCCCCTGCTCTTATGGTGAGTTTTAATTGATCCTTAACATACCAGGTTTCACCAAAAGACGAAGGAGATAAGACCAGAGAGGATAATATAAATACTGTTATACTGATTATAATAATATTTAGCTTTTCTATCATTCTTCCATCCTAAATTAATTTATTGTTACATAAAAAGTTTTAGATTATTTTGGGAAATCTGTATAAAATATAAGATAAAATTTTTAAAATCAAAAAAAATTTTTATATTATGATTACAAAATCAAAAAAAAGGTTATTATTTTTATTTTTAAGTCTTTTAATAATATCCTATTTTACCGGATGTATCTTTATTCATAAAGAGAAAGAAACACAAAAAAATAAAAAGAAAGAAACGGTAAAAAAGAAAAACGCAAAGAAGGCATCCAAAATCCCAACAGCAGAAGATTATTACAAAAAAGCCATGGAATATTATGAGAAAGAGAACTATTTTTATGCTGAACCCGAGTTTAAAAAAGTTAAGGACAACTTTCCTTTAAGCTCATATGCCACTATGGCGGAATTAAAAATTGCCGACTGTTATTACTTTCAAAAAAAATATGAAGAGGCTGGGCTCTCTTATGAAAATTTTAAAAAATTTCATCCAAAGCACCCCAGGATTCCTTATACAGAATATCAGATCGGTATGTGCTATTTTAAACAAATTAAGTCAATTGACCGGGACCAGCTTCCCACAGAAAAGACAATTGTACAATTCAGGTATTTAATAGCAAAGTATCCCGACTCTCCTTATGTAAAGGATTGTCAAAAAAAAATTGCTGCATGTCAAAAAAAACTGGTAAAGAATGAATTTTATATAGGCAATTTTTATTTTAAAAGTAAAAATTATAATGCGGCAATCTCACGATTCCGAAGTCTTTTAGAAAATTATCCCCCTTCAGAATTTGACAGTAAAGTTATTTTCTATCTTGGGAAATGTTACCTGAATCTTCAAAATAAAACCCAGGCTAAATCCGCTTTTCTTATCATTACTGAAAAATACCCGGATACTGAATATGCAAAAGAGGCAAAAAAAATATTGGAGTCTCTTGATTAGCTTTTTTTTCTCTGCATTAGTAAGCGTGCCCAAAGGGTGAATCCCTACAAAAAACAAAAAAACTAAAATTTTGTGCAAGATTTTGCTAATGAATTACGTCTATTTATATAGAATGAAGAATTGAAATTAAGCATTAAGCAATCAGCCGTCAGCTATAAATTATCAGCCTTTGAGAAAGCGAGGGATAGGGATTGAAGAACTTTAGAGAGCTGAAAGTATTATTACCAAGGAATGCATCAAAAAGAAAAATGCCGACCCTTGTTGTTTTTTATTCAGATAGAAAGCTGACAGCTATTTTCTTAACTGTTTTTAATTCGGGGGTTTAAAATGAATAAATTTACCCAAATAACTGAATTAAATATATTTATTGATGATAAGAGATAAATTCTCCAGAGTCTTTTTAGGAATTTTATCTTTCGGGGTAATGATTGCATCCTTTAGGGCAGTCATACATAAGCAATATCTTTTTTTAGGCAGGGATTTCACTATTTCCACTATCAGCCTTTTAGCATTGTCCGAATTTTTTTTTAAATTTTCTATTACAAGCTCAATCGAAACATCCTCATTTTCTTTCCAGCAATCATAATCCGTCACCAGGGCAATAGTTACATAACAGATTTCCGCTTCTCTGGCAAGTTTTGCTTCCTGGAGGTTAGTCATGCCTATAATATCAAAGTTCATATTTCTAAAACTTTGAGATTCAGCCCTTGTAGAAAATTGAGGCCCCTCAATACAGATGT
>JAXHUS010000336.1:0-3719 GCA_034189305.1 Thermodesulfobacteriota bacterium
TAAGAACTGAGCATCTATTATAAGTTAATATAGAAATTGATATTTTAATATTTAAATAAGTTTCCATAAGTAATATTTTAGCACTCTTTTAATTTATATAATTATTATACCAGACCTGAAATATCACAAGCGACCAAATAAGGGCATCATTGTTTTCAATACGGTTAAAATGCTCATGCAAGATTGTACTTACTGTATTATAGTTAAATAAACCGTGTCTGTTCAGATTTTCTTCGCTTAAAATATCTATAATATAATTTTTAAGATCTGTTTGCATCCATATACTCATCGGTCCTACAAAGCCCTGTTTTCTGTGCTTCACTACTTCTTTGGGCAAAAGTTTAAGAGCAGCCTTTTTTAAAATATGTTTTTTATCCCAAAGTTTAATTTTCATTTCATTTGGAATAGTCGCACAAAATTCCATAAAATTATGATCCAGGAAAGGAACGCGGACTTCTAAGGAGTGCCTCATGCTCATTCTGTCAGTACAGGCTAATATATCTTCCGGCAGATAAGTTTTAATATCACAATAAAATACCCGATCCAATGGGTTGCTCGCATTTTTTGCGTTAAAGTAGCTTAAAATTAATTCCTGACAATTATTAAAACTCTCTTTATAATTTTCAGGGGAAGAAAATAGCATTTGTTTTTTATTGACATCCATTCTCGAAAAAAAATTTAGATATCGAATATCCTGGGGAAGATTTGCAGAGCGTACAAATCTTTTCAAATGATTAATGGTATAATGCCCGTCAGCTCTTTCAGGAATTTTCTGAACAATGCTTTTAATCAATTTTTCACAAAGAAAAGAAGGAAGCTTATTATATAAAGAACTCAGCTTAAAACCCAGATATCTCTCATAACCTCCGAAAAGTTCATCCCCGCCCAAACCTGATAATGCCACCGTTACTTTTTCCCGTGTCTTTTGGCAAAGATAGTATGACGGAATAGTTGAATGATCTGCAAAGGGCTCGTCAAATGAATTAACAATATTCTCTATAATATTTTGAGGGTCAGGTTCGACAATATGTTCAACATGATCTGCTCCGAATCTAAAAGCAACCTGGTTTGCATAATCCCTTTCATCCAGATAGCCACCAACATTTCCACCAAACCCCATGCAGAAAGTATTAATCGGCATTGAACTGTTTTTACTCATTAAAGCAACAATAATGCCGGAATCAATACCTCCACTTAAAAAAGCGCCTAAGGGAACGTCACTGATCATTCTAAGTCTTACTGATTCTTCCAGAAGGCCTGAAAAATGCTCAATTATCTGTTTTTGACTTTTTGAATGATCAGGATAAAAATCAAGATCCCAGTATTTATTGATTTTAACAGCGCCTTTTTTTACTTCGATTGTATGCCCCGGCAGGAGTTTTCTAATCTGCTTATAAATAGTTAAAGGCGCAGGAATATAAGAGAGCATGAAATATGAGGCTAAGGCATCTTGATCAATTTCGCGTGGAAAATCCTTGAACTGCAGAATTGCTTTCATTTCCGAAGCAAAATAAAAAATGCCTTTATATTCAGCATAAAAAAATGGTTTTATTCCCAAGCGATCACGGGCCGCAAAAAGTTTTTTCTTTTTTGTATCCCATATTGCAAAGCTGAACATACCATTAAATTTAGCGACACAATCCTTGTCCCATTCTTCATATGCGTGGATTATGGTCTCTGTATCACTGCTGGTAATAAATGTATGCCCGCAACTTATTAGATTTTTACGAATTTCCTGAAAATTATAAATTTCACCATTATATATTACACACTTAGTTTTATCTTCATTATAAACTGGTTGCTGCCCTGTTTTTAAATCTATCACGCTCAATCTTCTATGCCCTAGATAAATGTTATCATCCATAAAATATCCATAATCGTCAGGTCCTCTATGTTTTATGATATCTGTTGAATTGGGCAAATTAAATTTTTCCGGATTAATCTGATTCTGCAAAGCCAACATACCAAAAATACCACACATGTTTATTCCTTAATTTTAACAGTAAACACATTTTTATTTATAATCTTTATCAATAATACCAGTCAACGTTCCAACAACTTTAATCAACTTTGGATTATAATGTTTAAAATTTAATGCAGAAAGTTCTTTTGCGCGTTCAATATCGTCTTTTGTAAGCTCCAGCATTTCCATAAAATAGTTTAAATTTTCAGGTTCATCGTCAGCACCAAGGCCTTCTGCCTGTTCTAATGCGTTTTCTCTGGTCATTTGCCCATCTCTTATAAAAGCGCTGTATTTCTGGGTTTTTTTACCAAATCCCCATTTTCTTCTCCTTAACCAGTTTGCCACAGGACTTACCATGCAGTCAAAATGCATTTGACCTGAAAATCCGCCCTGTTCACCGAGAGCATCATCTAATACAGAAGTTAAATCATTCTCAATATAGGGGATGTAAGAAGGCAAATCGATTCTTTTTATTAAAAATCTTATTGGTTCAAAAACCAGGAAATCCTTTTTTTCCCTGTTGCTTATGACATTCCCCATCACATCTTTGAACAGCCTTTGGTCAATAATCTCTAATTCAACAGGATTATTATCGGTTTTGGGATTAAAGCCAAGAACAATCAACGGAATTCTTTCCCTAAAAGCCAAACGATATGTATATGCTGTTATTGCCCTTGAACATGGAGCACAAAAATCTCCTGTTTTAAGAAAAAAGGTTCTATAAGCTTGTTTTAGCGTACTCCATTTAGGCCCCCAGGAAATATAATCAGCATCAAAATGCTTAGCCAGCCTGGATAAATTTTGAGAAGCAACAGAAGAAACAAATCCGTTGTTAAAATTAACAGCCAGCACTTTCATTTTATATACCTTCGTACAAATATATAAAGCATATGCGCTATCTTTTCCACCACTCACCGGGACAAGACAGTCATAACGTCTTTTTTTAGCTTTTGCTTTATTTAATATTTTTTCAAGTTCTTTTTTCTTTTCAACCCAATCATAATTACTCCACCTTCTCTCAAAGGAGTCGCAAATATTACATACCCCTTTTGTGTTGAAAGAAATATTTGGATAATTATCAGGTAAAATACATTTTGTGCATCTTTTCATATTAATTACTATCCTCCTTTAAATATTTATTTAAAAAAGTACCGTATTATATCAAGGGAAGGGATTATGCCTGTGCAGTGAAAACTTAAAGACGAGATTGTATCTTCAGGATTAATGTTAATACGTGAGATATCCAATAGATCTTTTTGTATATAAGATCGTTTTTGTGTTAACGAAAAAGCTGCATTATAACCGGCAGTTTTTAATATTTTTTTGTGCTCATTTTTAAAATCACAGGCCCTACCGTTTGGATATGCAAAAAAACTACAAGATTTGTCAATGAGCTTTTCAAGTATTCGTTTATTTGTAATAATATCTTCTTTGGCTTTAGAAAATGGCATTGAAGATAAAATAGTATGAGTATGTGTATGTCCACCAAAAACAATTCCTTGCTGTGCAAGTTTTATTAACTGCTCCTTTGTAATTGAATAAAACATTTGAATTACTTCCTTAGTATTATTACCTGTTTTAAACAAAATATCTGAAATTTTTTTTATTATAACATCTCTGTCGTCAAAGGATAAATTTTTTAAGCTATTAATTATTGCCTGCAAATTAGCAGAACCATTCTGGTCACTTTTTTCAAGCTCAAGTTCATTAATTAACCAGTCAATTTTATATGAAGAAAAATGTTTTAAAAAAAACC
>JAXHUS010000337.1:0-8629 GCA_034189305.1 Thermodesulfobacteriota bacterium
CAAACAATATTGGAGTATCATTGGGTGGTTCTTCTCTGGCTATAGATAGTAAGGGGTATCCTCATATCTCTACTGGAGATGGAAATCTAATTTATGCTCACTATGATGGTAATTTCTGGCAACTGGAGCTGATAGATGATGTAATAATAGATGATGTAATATTAAACTGGTATTGGTTTGAAACATCTCTTGCATTGGACCGAAATAATATGCCTCACATTTGTTATAATTATAGAAATAATAAAGATGATTCCATTCAATATATTTATTTTGACGGTACAATATGGAAAGATCAAATAATTGAATCAAAAACACATGAATTCGGTGAAAATGATTTTTTAAATATATCCCTCCTCCTTGATAGAGAAAATAACCCACATGTTAAATACAAAGAGTATACAGAGCAAATAAAATTGAAATATGCATATCTTCTTGATGATATCTGGCAGATACAAACCATTGATAATAATTCATATTATAATGATATGATTCTGGACAATTCTGGCAACCCTTACATTAGCTATACCGATGATTATGCCGGGGAAATAAAGGTTGTCTATGGTGATGAAAGCATATATAAAGTTAAGGCTATTTTTTCTTCAGATAGAGTGGAAGGAAAAGCTCCTTTAACGGTAAATTTTAACAACCTGTCGGAAGGGGATATAACTGAATACTTATGGGATTTTGGGGATGGCAAAAGCAGCACGGAAATAAATCTAGGCCATATTTATGAAGAACCCGGCACTTACACAGTATCTTTAACTGTTACGGACCAGGATTTAACTGTAAAAGGAGTAAGGAATGATTACATCCTGGTAATGCCTCAGTAATTATCCAAATTTTATCCGGCAATCTGGCGATGCACAATCCCCCTTTTTTTATATAAACTGCATGACCTACAAGCCATAACAGGGCGTAAAAAAAGAATATAGAAGACAGAAGACATGATTCAGGAGGGATCGTAATAATTTATTTTACAAACTCTTCGTTCGGACTTCTGAATTCTATGTTTTATATAAAACTATTTAGTTTTTGCGATAGGAATATTCTGCCCACTTTATCCAGAAATTTTAAATTGTAAAAAACACTATAACTTATTAAAAATAAAGAATAAGTTTAATTTCAACAAAATGGCATAATTGTTGCTGAACTTTAATTAATCAAATGAAAATAGACAAAAAAACAAAATGGATTTAACCGCTATCTTTAACCTTACAGAAAATTTAAATTTAGGCTTTCCCCCTGGAAAAGGGAAAGATTCAGGAGAAAATTTTTCCCTTTTAATTAAATCATTTATCGCTAAATTTAATGAACATGACCTGAACTTAAAAAGTTTTACTGGAGAAAAAGGTGGCGAGAAAAAGGCGGATATTAAATTTCATCCCCAACCATATTATTTACAGGAAGAAGAGATTTCTCTTGAAGGTATTACATTAGTTACGGATGATATGAAGAATAATGATAATAATGCAATTAAAAATAGTTTATATGTAAAAAAAGAATTAAATGAATATCCGTTTCTTTTATCCTTACTGGATTCTAAAGAATTTTTACCCGGTTACAGTATGAATGGAAATCAGAAATTATTTTCCGGGATTGAAGTTACCAAGGAAGTATTTTCCGGTTTTGCACAAAATGAGAATTACATTGAAGAAGATTCCATAAAAAAAGCACTTTTAAAAACTGGAATTGAATTTATTACAAAAGAAGTTGAAAAAGGTGAGGGTAACCAATCTAATTTCTGTAATAAAGGGCAGGGTTTAGACTTTACAGAAGAGACGCAAAAGAAAATATTGCCACAACTGGAAAAATTAAAAGATGAAATTTTTCAGCAGGGAGAGGTTAAAGAAGAATTTACTTCTAAAAAAACTGAAGGGGATCCCGATCGGTTAAACCTGAATCTAAATTTTACAAAAAGGTTTGTTGAATTATGCTCACAAATTGAAAAATTAAAGGATAAAGGATTTTCATTTGACGGAATAAATAAAGAAATAAGTTCGGAACTAACAGCCGGTTTAAAACAAACCTATAACACTGCTTTTTTAAGAGATATTTTTTCAATTAGCAATGGACATGGTTTAAAGGGATTTAATAAAGAAATTTTATCAGGAAATAATAATGAAAATGGAATAGCAGGGTCCTTTACCCATTCGGAGGAAAAAACGAATTGTTTTAAAGGCGACTTATACTCCAGGGAAAATCCCACAGCGTCAAAAGATGGGTTTATAAAAAATTTCAGTGAACAGGAGGTATTTGTAAAAGATACAAAACATACAATAAAGCAAGATTTCCGGCCTGAAAAAACTTCTCCCAATTTCCCTATGGGGAATGCGAAGACAGATACCATCATTCTCAACAATCTGGAAAGTAAGGCTGTCCTGGAATCCGAACCGGTTCCTTTAAATGACAAAATTGTCAACCAGATTATAGATAAGGTGGCCTTACTTAATATATCAAAAAAGAATGAGATATTAATAAAACTTCACCCGCCTTCCCTGGGGAAGATAAGGATAACTGTAAGCATGGAAAAGCATAATATGGAGGCGAATCTATTTGTAGAGCATCATTCAGTAAAAGAAGTAATTGAGAATAACCTTCATCATTTAAGAAATTCTCTTCTTGATCATGGTATAAAAGTAGAAAAATTCTCAATTTTTGTCGGATTGGATGAAAATAGATCTTCATTTAACTTAAATTCCGGGGGAGATTCATTTAATCGGGATACGGATTATCAGGAAAATGAGAATTCAGATCCTGATTTGAAAAGTGATGCAGAAGAAGAAAATGATTCTATTCCCTCCAGAGAGGGCAATGTAAATATTTTTATATAAAATAAAAGGAGATAAAAATGCTTGGAGTTGATTATATACATCCCTTTCCCCAGGATACTTCTGGAACTAAAAATTTAGGTGGTGTAATGAATAAAGAGGATTTTTTCAAACTTCTTATAACCCAGATGCAGCACCAGGACCCTTTAAACCCCATGGAAAATGAGGAGTTTGTGTCCCAGCTTACCGGATTCAGCCAGCTTGAACAGCTGTATAACACAAATGAAAATTTAGAGTTTCTTACCCTTTATGAAGCGTCTATAAATAACTCTCAGGCTGTTAACTTCCTTGGAAAAGATGTAAAGGCTGTTGGTAACGGTTTAATCCTCAAAGATGGGGAAGGAGCAGCAATTTACTATAATTTAGATAAGGATGCAGGGTCGGTTACCATCTCAATTTTTGATAATTACGGTAAAATTGTTGGAAACCTGAACGTTGGCAGTCAGGGAAAAGGTGAAAATACGGTTATCTGGAACGGAAAGGATAGTGAAGGCAAAACAATGCCTGAAGGGGAATACACATTCAAAATTGCAGCTAAAGATATAAACGGGAACGAAATCACAACACTTTCTTACGTTACGGGGGTTGTAAATGGTATCACATATGAAGAGGGCGCTACCTATATGATTGTGAATAATAGACAGATTCCGGTTAGCGATGTACTTGAAATTAATGAAAATTTAAATAAGGAGGAATAAAACCATGTCTTTATCAACTGCACTTTTTTCAGGAGTTAGCGGTTTAAATGTTAATGGAGATGCTATGTCTGTAGTGGGTAATAATATTTCCAATATTAATACATTTGGTTTTAAAGGGGCTGTAGTGACATTTGAGGACTTTTTATATCAGAATATCTCCGGTTCTTCAGGTGTTTCACAAATTGGGAGGGGGGTTACTTTCAGCACAGTAACCACAAGTTTCAGCCAGGGCTCCTTTGAAAATACAAATGAACCAACGGATATGGCCATCGGGGGGAAAGGATTTTTTATGCTAAAGGACCCTAATAGCGGAACCTATTATACCAGAGTAGGTCAATTTAGGTTTGATAAGGATGGCTATTTAGTTAATCCTTCCGGTATGATAGTTCAGGGCTGGATTCTTACACCGGATTCCCCTGAAATTAAAGGGGCGATTACAGATATTCTTGTATCTACCAACTCTTCTTCGCCAAACGCCACTGAAATGGTAAATGTTTGCGTTAATCTTGATACGTTGGAGGAAGTAGTGGCCACCCCTGCAACTGTTTCCTCGGACAACGCCATAACAAGCGGTTTTGTATTTGTTACAGGAGAAAATGATCAAATAGAGTTTGACGAGGGCGGCGGTGATCTTACCGCAAGTTTGATAACCCAGGGAGAGTTGACTTCCGGTGAGGTCTATACAGGTGCCCAGGTTGCCCAGGCAATTGAAAAAGCACTGGAAGATCAGGGGGCCAATGATTACGCAGCAACATATAGTACTACGAACAATACTTTCACTATTACAAATAATGATGCAGCAACGGCAGCGAGCCTTCACTGGACAGATGTTACAAATACAACGGCTTCTGCAACTTTAGGATTTTCTACGGCAGCGGACGGGGCACTGGCTGCAGGAGGAGGAACCGACACAAGTGATAACCAGGTGGAGTTTAATGTAACGACACTAAATAATACGTTCGGCATAACTGTGGATGGAAATCCCGTAACGGGAAACGCTGTAAATGTTACTATATCAACAGGGGCTTATACTACAATAACCCTGGAAAGAGAGATGGAAGATAAAATAAACAGGGCACTGTCCGATGATGGAGAAACCGTAACCGCCGATGTGCGTTATGATACAACAGACGGTAAATTTTATATTATGTCAAGCAGCAAAGGCACTTCATCAAGGATAGACCTGGATGCGGGCAGTACAAATTTCCTCCCCACAATTGACATTACAACCTATGACGTCCAGACCGGAGGTAATGGCTCCACCACGGCAGGTTTTACAAGTTCTTATCAATCGATTACAGACGGCTTTATGATTAAAAATAACATTAATGACGTAATAGAATTTGATGTGGGGGGTGGTAATTTAACTGCGGATTTAATCACACAGGGTGGTTTGGTTGAAGGCACAATCTATACGGGGTCGCAGATTGCGTCGGCTGTAAAGACTGCCCTTGAAGCTGCTGATGGAGTTGCAAATACTTATACTGTCACTTATGATGCAGCTTCAGATAAATTTACCATTCAAAATGATACCGGAGGAGCCAGCACAATTAATATACACTGGATAGCAGCGGCCACCACTGCCGATACACTTCTGGGATATACCGAAAATGATACAATTGCAGTAAATTCTTCAGCAACAGGTGATAGTTCAGTGGCGTTCAATATTCTTACAGGGGTAAATGATACATTTAACATAATAGTAGATGGCAATCCTGTGCTCAGTGGTGTGCCGGTTAATGTCACTGTGGCGGCGGATGTATACACAGGAAATGGTCTTGCCACTGCAATGCAAACTGCTATAAACAATGCCCTGTCCGCCGCGGGCGAAACAATTACAGCAAAGGTAACCTATAGCGATACCTTAAGTGAATTTACAATAGCCTCTAATACATTAGGAGAGGCGGGAACTATTAAGCTGGGAGATTCTACAGATGTAATATTTGATTTAATTGATATAAATGATTTTACTGAAAATAGCGGTATGGGATTCCAGGTATCAGATCCGGATAATACTTCCAATTATTCGACAAGTCTCATTAGTTATGATTCTTTAGGGAATCAGCACAATATTACGGTTTATTTCCGCAAAAGCCATGAGCAATCTACTGCAAATGTCTGGGAATGGTTTTGTGTTGTTGGGGCAGGCGATAGCGCAAGCGGCAAAGCTGAGGTGCAGGCAAGCGGAACCCTGACTTTCAGTAATACAGGAGTTTTAACTTCTGAGTCGGATGTATTTTATCCGTTAGCAAGCGGTGGACTTGATTTCGGTGGCGGAGCCGAACCCGGTCAGAAAATCGATTTCAATTTTGGTTTGAATGCCAGCAGTTCCAGCGGGATGGCAGCGGCCACACAATACAGAAGTGCATCCTCCACGATTTTTCAATCTCAGGATGGCTATGGTTCCGGATTTTTACAGACGGTAACCGTAGACTCGGATGGAGTAATCACAGGAAATTATTCTAATGGTCAGGTGCTTTATCTGGCAAGGGTGGCCCTGGCCAATTTTAATAATCAGTGGGGCCTTGTCCATGAGGGAAGAAATCTTTACTCAGAGTCAAGACTGTCGGGTCAGCCTATAACCGGAGCACCGGGCAGTACAGGTATGGGGAATTTAAGTCCTAATTCTCTTGAACAATCAAATGTGGATCTGGCATCGGAATTTGTCAAGATGATATTATTCCAGAGGGGATTTCAGGCAAATTCCCGAATTATAACCACAACTGATGAGATGCTTGCAGAATTAATAAATTTAAAGCGGTAAAAAACACAGTTCCCGGGGGTTAATTGACAGGGTTTAAAAACTTTCATGTACAGGGGTTATTAGAATTTAAACCCGTGAAAACATTTCATAGTTCATGAAATTTTTCTAAAAGAAACCCTTAATTGAAAACTGAGGCCAGTCCCTGGGAACTGTTATATTACTATAAGGATATAACTGTATTTTTTTTCCATAAATGATCGTTTTTATCAGGATAATCCAGGTTATAATGCAGCCCCCTGCTTTCTTTTCTTAAAATTGCCGATTTTATAATTAATTCTGCAACGGTGGCAATATTTCTAAGTTCAATAAGGTCGCCTGTAATTATAAAATCCCAGTAATATTCGGCTATTTCTTTTTGAAGCCAGTTAATACGATTTTTTGCCCGTTCCAGCCGCTTATTGCTTCTAACAATCCCTACATAGTTCCACATTAGCATTCTTATTTCATCCCAGTTGTGGGAGACAATAACCGACTCATCACTGTCAACAGCCTTACCTTTATCCCATTGGGGAATTTTCAGTTTTGGCGGGGTAGCCCCTTTGAGAATTCTTTTGGCTTTATTTGCCGCTGAATGAGAAAAAACCAGGGCCTCAAGCAGTGAATTGCTTGCAAGTCTATTTGCACCGTGAAGTCCCGTATAGGCAACTTCTCCACAGGCAAAAAGACGTTTAATACTGGTTTCACCGTTCATATCGGTTATTACGCCTCCGCAAATATAGTGTGCAGCAGGAACTACAGGAATGGCTTCTTTAGTTATGTCGATTCCAAAGTCTAAACACTTTTTATATATATTGGGGAACCGTTTAATAATAAAATCCTTTTTTTTATGGCTAATGTCAAGGAGGACAAATTCATCGCCGCTTTTTTTTAATTCTTTATCTATTGCTCTGGCGACAATATCCCTCGGCGCCAGGTCTTTTAGATGATGATAAAAAGGCATAAATGCCCTTTTATTAATTAATTTAAGGATTCCACCTTCTCCCCTTACAGCTTCTGAAATCAGGAAGGACTTGGCTTTTGGATGATAAAGACAGGTGGGATGGAACTGAATAAATTCCATATTTGATATGGCAGTACCGGCTCTGTATGCCATTGCTATCCCATCCCCCGTAGAAATATCCGGATTGCTTGTATAAAGATAAACTTTTCCGGCTCCCCCTGTGGAGAGTACAATTACTGAAGCCAGAAAGGTATGTATCTCCCCGGTTTTTTTATCGAGCACATAGGCACCGTAACAACTGTTTACTTCTTTATCCAGCTTTAATTTAAAGTCGGTTATTAAATCTATTGCAATATAATTTTCAAATATTTTAATTTGTGGCGATTCTTCAACCTTTTTAATTAGCGCCTTTTCTACAACCTCACCGGTAAAATCAGCAGCATGCAGAATTCTTCTTCTTGAGTGTCCCCCTTCCTGACCCATGTCATATTCAGGCTCTTTCTTATTTTTCCTTAATGTAAAGTTAACTCCCCATTTCTCAAGGTCCTTTATCCTCTCCGGGCCATTGTTTACCACCATTTCCACCACCTCTGGATTACAAATGCCGTCGCCTACTGTAAGTGTATCCTGAATGTGGAGCCCAAAGCTGTCATCTTTGCTAAAAACACTTGCAATTCCTCCCTGAGCATAATTTGTGGAAGATTCCAGCCCGGTTTTTTTTGTTACAATGGCAACAGTCCCCGTATTTGCTACTTTTAATGCAAAACTAAGCCCTGCAATTCCACTTCCAATTATCAAATAATCCGTTTTAATTTCCATATAATTCCTTTTAAGAAAGTAAAATTTTTTATACAATATAGCAGACTTTGTTAACATTATTAAATTATAATTGTCAATATAAACCACTGAAAAAAGCATGATTATATTGGGTATTGAAACTTCCTGTGATGAGACTGCTGCCGCTGTAATTAAAGATGACGGTAAAATTTTATCAAATATCATCGCCTCTCAAATCTCTGTACATAGCAAATATGGCGGCGTAGTTCCTGAACTTGCTTCAAGAAAACATGTGGAAAATATCCTTCCTGTTATACGTGAATCTTTAAATAAGGCGCAAATTACATTAAGAGACCTGGATGGTATAGCAGTAACAAAGGGACCCGGACTTGTAGGATCGTTGCTTGTTGGTATTTCCGTGGCTAAGGCCATGGCATATGCGCTAAAGATTCCCTTTGTTGGAATAAACCATATTCAGGGACATATTTCAGCAGTCTTTTTAGAAAAGGAGTTCCCTGATTATCCCTTTTTGGCCCTGGTGGTTTCCGGAGGACATACCCATCTTTATCTGGCTGAGAGATTTAATAGATACCGGCTTTGGGCTCAAACCAGAGATGATGCT
>JAXHUS010000338.1:0-2768 GCA_034189305.1 Thermodesulfobacteriota bacterium
ACGGACTTCTCACAAAATCCTGCAAGGATAAAATTAGCCGAACTACAGCGGAAGATATGATTTTAAATATTGACGATCAATTGGTCCATATACCCTGGGAGCTTCTTTATGACGGTACGCAATTTTTCTGCCAGCGATTTAGTATGGGCCGGCTTGTAGTTACCATGCAGGCAACAGGAGGGTTAAAACTCAGAGAATTGAAAAAGCCTTTGAATTTTATGATTTTAGCCGATCCTCGAAACAATCTTACGGCCTCTCATAAGGAAGGACTGGCCATACGGGATGCTCTGGAAAAAAAGGAAGAGTTAATTAAAATTGATTTTAAAAGCTCCGATGTTAAAGTTGATTTTGTAAAAAGTAACATAAGACATTATGACCTTGTTCATTATGCAGGACATGCAGACTACAACCTGGCAAACCCGTCGGAAAGCGGCTGGCTTCTTTCTGACAGGAAACTCACCGCCGCAGATATAAGAAATCTTGCCGGGGTTACCGCCCTACCCTATCTTATTTTTTCCAATGCCTGTCAGTCCGGGCATACAGAAGAATGGAAGCTAAATGAAGCTTATGGTGAAGAAATCTACGGGCTTGCCAATGCTTTCTTGCTTTCCGGTGTTCAGCATTATATCGGAACCTTCTGGGAAGTACAGGATGAACCAAGCTATATTTTTGCTAAAGAGTTTTACCAGAATATTTTTGATGGAGACAGCGTAGGGAAAGCAATAAAAAAGGGAAGGAAAAAATTGTTGGAGAAATATGGAGAGGAGAGTATCCTGTGGGCAACATACATGCTGTACGGGGATCCAACATTTAAATATATTGAAATAGAAGAAGAGAAGGTGGAAGAACACATGCAGGAACCCATGGAGCAGAAAGTGGCGGGAGTTTTGCGAGCCGGAGCAGAAATGGGAGTGAAGGCTCCCTTAGAAAAGAAGAAAAAGTTTTTTAATCAGCCATTAGTTTTAGGGGCGTTGGTATTTATAATTCTATCTGTCATTTCCGGTGGATTCTTTTTAACCCATAGGAAAGGTAAAACAGAAGATCTGGCCATATTGGAAAAGGCATATGTTTTCTATAAGGCCAGGGAATATGCAAAAGCAAAAGAAATATTTAACCGTATGCTGGAAGATAAACAGGGTGGTTATGGTTATGAAGGGCTTGCTGCAATACATTTTGATCAGGGTGACTATAAAAAAGCACTTACAATGGCAGATAATGCAATAAAAATTAATCCTGATGCAGTCTATTCCAGAGTAATAAAGGGAAACATACTTTTTCAAAAAGGAGATACTCCCCTTGCTTCTTCCATGTTTAAGGAGGCATTATCATTAGATGGAGGATTGGGATGGCAAAAGGCTTCTGCCAGTAACAGACTTGGTAGAATATATGCTGAACAGGGTAACTATGATAAGGCGCTTGAGTTTTATACAAAAGCAGTGAAATATGATCCGGGCAATGCCCAGGCTTTTAGTAATAAGGGGGCACTACTTAAAAAACAGGGTAGACCGGAAGAAGCACTCCTTGCCTATAAAAAGGCTTCGGAACTTGATCCGAAAGATTATGTAAGCAAATTGATGCTAAAGAAAACCCTGGAAGAACAAAAACTTAAAAAAGATAAAAAAAGACAGGAAAGGATTGATAAGTTAGTATCGGATTTGATTGAAAATTTTGACAAACAAAAGGATATTTCCACCAAATATCCAAAAGATGAATGGTCATCAAAACCTCTTACAATAAGTATTTTGGATGTAAAGAGAAAAGGTGCTGCTGCCCTGCGCGAAGGTGAAGATGAATTTATAACTCTAAAAATCAGTGAAAATTTTATGGAGAATCCAAGAATAAAAGTTGTTGAAAGGGCTATTCTCGATAAATTGCTTGAAGAATTAAAACTGGCAAGCTCACAACTAGCGGACAAAAAAACTGCAATAAAGGTGGGTAAGATTTTAGGGGCAAGGCTGATTTTAACGGGAATGCTAATAAATTCCGGCAAGGAGAGTTTACTTAATTTAAGAACCATTGAGACGGAAACTACTTCCATTAAAGCCACTGCCCAGGAAGACTTTAAAGAAGAAACTCTTGAGGAAGCAATAGACAAAGCAACTAAAAATCTTGAAGAAAAGATTATAAAAACATACCCTATTAGGGGTAAAATTGCCCAGATAGAGGATGATCAAGTAATATTAAATATTGGAGGAAAACACGGAGTTCCGGTTGGTTTGAATTTGAAGGTGATAGATGAGTTTCCGGTAAAAATGGATGGAGAGATTATCGGATATAAAAAGGCAGAAGTGGGGGAAATTGAGGTTACCAGTGTTGAAGATACATTATCTTATGCCAAAATACTTTCCTCTACAAAGGATTTAATATCCGGTCAGAAAGTATTAGAATAATCAAAACCGGTGTAAGAATGATTTTGGACGCAGATTAACACAGATTTGTAAAAATATTAAATATAATTTCTTTAGAAATCCGTGAAAATCTGCGTTTTAGCGGATGTTCACCCTGATAAAACGAGATAAATTAAGAGTGAAGAATGTAAAAAATAACTTTAAACTCTTAATTCTTAACTTTTGATTGCTGCAAGCTAATAGAGGTAAGTTGAAAAAGAGGAGGAGGTAAAATTGTTAACTGAATTTTTATTGAAAATTTTGAAAATTGGTGATAAATAGTATATTTTTAATTAATAGACATTATGTGGGCCGTTAGCTCAACTGGTAGAGCAACTGACTCTTAATCAGTAGGTCGAAGGTTCGACTCCTTCACGGCCC
>JAXHUS010000339.1:0-3946 GCA_034189305.1 Thermodesulfobacteriota bacterium
CCTGGGGAAAGAGGATAATACCTTCATTGAAGAGATTTGTAAAAAGTTCCTTATTTTCTTTCCTATCGAAACTTCTGTCGGAACCAGTAACATTGATGCCCCTTTTTTTGGCAAAAAGGGCAAGGCTGCTCATTCCGCTTCCACCAATCCCTATAAAATGCAGAGTTTTTTTAGAAATCAGGAAATCTACCATTAATATCCGCAAATCTACTAAAAAAGTACATGGTGGCCGGGATTAGTTGTCAGGTATACGTTTTTTTAAGAAATCCAGAGGCATAAAAATTCTGCGTGATTTCCAGATAACTATTAATTCTCCTCTTCCGCTTCCTCTTCACCTTTCCAGTATCTTAAATAAATCTTTTTATTTTTCTCGAACTTTGCAAAAACCTCTCCGGGCAAAAGGAAGGTAACTATTTTTGTATGAGGAATTAACTTTATGAGATAGCTGTTTCTTTTGATAACAGGACTTCCAGTCGCCGAAAGGGCTATAAATATAACGGTTAATGAAAGTACAATGAACATCCCTTTAATAAATCCAAGTATCCCGGAAAGCTTATTATCCATCTTTCCTAAATGGACAGCTTTTAATGCTTTAACCAGAAGAGCCCCTACAATGGTTAAAATAAAAAAGATTACAAGAAAAACGATAATGAATCCGAAAATATTGTTACTTCCACCCACAAATACCTTGGGGGGTAAAACATCCCCAACAATACTATAGTTCTCCGCTCCAATAAAAATTCCGGCCAAAATTGCTATAAAAGAAAAACACTGTCTTAAAAAACCAATTAAAATTCCCCTGAAGGTACAATAACCAACAATGCCTATAAAAAAAAAGGTTAAAGGTTCCATAAAGTAACCCCCATATTGCTTTAAGCCCCGGAAGATAATCTTCTTGTTTGCCTTTTTAGTTTTTTTATTTTTTTTCGTACATTTGCCAGGGTCTTTTTATCTTTTGTTTCAATGGCTTCCAGCCTTTCCCTCTTTAATTTTTTAATCTCCTTTTTAAGTGTTTCAGGATTTGCTTTGACCTTTTTTTTCTTAGCTTTTGGAGTTACTTTTTCTATTTCATCCTTTTTAACTCCTATTACTTCTATTATTGCATCAAGAAGTTCTGCTTTTTTCATAGCATGAACACCCTTAATTTCAGGGTATTTCTCTTTTGCTATTTCTCGAAGCTTCGTTGCAGTCATTTTTTCAAGTTCTTTTATGTCCATACTTTCTCACCTCGAATAATATATAAAAACTGTGTTAATATTATTGCCGTTGCTCCCCATATCTCTTCCCCATTATAATAATAACTATTATCAATTGAATTATTATTTTCTTCTACAAGTCTTGATAACGGTACCTCCAAAATTTTATCTATCTCTTGATAATTAATTTTAAAGGGATATGGATATTGTATCTTCCCTACAAAGGGAGAGATAATAAAATTTGATGTTAATGTATATCGATCATCAAGTCTGCCCAATATTAAAACATCTTCCGGCAAAACCCCTATCTCTTCTTCGGTTTCCCTGAGGGCGGTTTCTTCAAGACTGGAATCTTTTAAATCTGAAGCGCCCCCTGGAAAACATATCTGACCTTTATGAAAAGTTACTGTGCTATTCCTTTTTGTAAAAAGAAGATGAATTTTATTATCCTTTTCAAATAAAGGTATTAATACTGCTGAAGATTTCCTTTTATCATCCTTTAAGATTTTACTTTCCCTTTTATCAAGAATTTTTTTTACCTTTTCGACCATTTCAAAAATCTCTGGACAAAACGCTCATAGCTTTTTCCATAATCCTTTCTTTCATTAATATATTATATTATATTATATCTTATTTTATAAATTATTGAAAAATTTCAAGACGGATTTTTATTCAAATTTATTACCTTGCATTGCCTGGGCAATATTAAAACAGTAGTCACCAATTTTCTCAAAATTCGTAAGCATATCTATAAATATCAGACCGGGATCTACCAGACATGTGCCTTTTCTTAAGCGATCCAAAAACTTGTCCCTCATATCCTCTCTCATTATATTAATTGCTTCTTCAATGCCTCTTGCCTTATAAAAAGCACCTTGATCTTTACCGCTCACACCATCAATCACAAGCCTTATAAATTCATCAACCTTGTCAGAAATAATTTTATAATCATTTAAGCCTTCCTCTGTAAATGAATAACCGTTTTCAATCATTTCCTCAATAAGTTCTGCAATATTTTCTATTGAGTCACCTATCCTCTCAAAATTGTTGGTCATTCTCATAAGGTTGGAAACCTCTTTTGAATCATATGGTGTAACTACACCTTGCGAAATCTTTACAAGATAATTTGTGATCTCTTTTTGCAGAATATCTAAGGCGTCCTCCCTTTCCCTCCATATTGAAAGTTTCTCAAGCTTTCTTTCGTAAAGAGAATTTATGACATCTTTAAAGGTAATAAGCGCCCCTTCTCCCATCCTTTTCACTTCCTGTCTTGCATGATGTAAAGCCACGGGAGGGTTATTAATAAAATGTCTGTCAAGATATTTTACTTTATAAAGTTCATCAAGTACTCCTTTATCTTTTTCCGGAGAAATAAATATAACTGATTTTACAAGTATTGGCATAAAAATAATAAAAACGAAAGCGTTCAGTACATTGAAAAAAGTATGGGCATTGGCAATATACCTTGCAATAAATGGTTTTTCATCATTGAAAATTGTATCCGGTGCAGGGAGATTTAAAAGAGTTTTTGTTATCCATTCAACAAATTCAACAAAAAAGGGGAATATTATTAATATACAAATAACTCCAAGCAGGTTAAACATTGTATGGGCATTTGCCGCTCGTCTGGCATTAATATTGCCTCCAATACTTACCAGCTGGGCGGTTATAGTCGTTCCAATATTTTCACCAAGGATCAGAGCCACACTACCGTTGAAATTTAAAAGACCCTGGCTTGCAAGCGCCATTACGATACCAACGGTAACACTGCTGCTCTGTAAAATAACGGTAAGGAAAGTTCCCGTTATTACACAAAGCACGATGCTAAAAAAATGCTCACCTGAAAACCGGGTAAAAAAACTTAGAAAAACCGGGTTGTCCCTCAATGGGGCAAAGCCATCTTTCATAGTCGTCATTCCAAAAAAGACCAATCCAAATCCTAAAAGAACCTGTCCTATAAAACGCCACTTTCTTCTGGGGGCAAAAAGGGTAAGAATAGTTCCTAAAAAGATGACCGGTAAGGAATATTTTGTGATTTTAAAGGCGATAATCTGGGCGGTTACGGTTGTACCAATATTTGCCCCAATTATTACTCCTACAGCCTGATTGAGAGTCATAATTCCGGCATTTACAAATCCCACTACCAGAACTGTTGTCGCACTGCTGCTCTGGATAATACTGGTTACAATAGTTCCTACAGCACAGCCAATGAAACGGTTGCCTGAAATTGTTTCCATAAATTTTCGTAATCTTACCCCTGCAATATTCTGCAATCCATCCGTTACAATACGAATTCCATAAATAAAAAGTCCAAGACCCCCCAGTACTTTAAAAATTAGTACTTCCATTTATATCCTTTTTTCTGTAAATTAAATTAACATAATCTATATAAATTATTTTAGTTATGCAAGATTATAAAAATAAAAAATAATGCCGATATGGCACTATCGTCATTTTGACATAACCTTTTGTATAATTATGTATAATCACCATGTTATTAGTGTCCGCACCACTAAATTACATATAAATTACTCCGTCTTTCAACAAACAACTTGCGGCAATTTGTGGGGGTATTGCATAATTTTTTTCTGGCACTAAAATTGCTTTAACAATTTAGGGGATTCTAAAATTAGAAGGAAATTATTATGGATATAAATAAATTAACACAGAAATCTCAAGAAGCTCTTCAAGATGCTCAAAATAAGGCATTACGCTATGGGCATACTGAAGTAGATGGAGAGCACCTTCTC
>JAXHUS010000034.1:0-6033 GCA_034189305.1 Thermodesulfobacteriota bacterium
AAAAAATTCGAACGCATTTTTTGGGTTAATTATAATAATGAGATCTTTGAAAATACCCCCTATTAGTCTCAATTTCTGCCTCAGGCCTAACTGTTAATCCGTGGAAATCCTCAGTTTATTCCTGTGGCTAAAAATTTCTCTTACTTGAACTGAAAGGGAATCTGGTATCTTTCAAATGTTTTAAAATATATAATTTTTCCATTAGAAGGGTAATAGATAGAATTTATTATAGTTTAAGTTTTTTATCAATTTTTCTGAAAGTTGTACAATATTTTCAAATATATCCTTTAAGGAAAATACCTTTTTTGCCGGATAGATAAGATGTGGTTCTCCTTTTATACCGGCCATTTTTGCTGCAAGATTGACAGCCGATTTAAAATCACCTAATTCATCAATTAAGTTTAATTCTTTTGCTTGCTGTCCGGAAAAAATTCTACCATTTGCAAGTTTTGCAACATATTCTTTATCAAGTCCTCTCCCTTTAGAAACGGCTTCCACAAATTGCTGGTGTATATTATCCAAAATTTCCTGAATTATTTTTTTCTCCTCAGAACTTGCCGGTCTAAGAGGGGAAAGTAAATCTTTATACTCAGCACTTTTGTAAACAGTGCTTCTTACACCAATTTTCTTTAATAATCCTTCTATATTTGTGGACTCTACAATTACTCCAACACTTCCCGTTATTGTTCCAGGATTGGCCACAATCTTATGGGTGGCCGAGGCTATATAATAAGCTCCGGAAGTAGCTATGCTACCTAAAGAAGCTACTATCTTTTTTGTTCTTTTTACCTTCATAATCTCTTCATAAATTTCCTGAGAAGGAACTACACCGCCCCCCGGAGAATTCAGTCTCAGAACAACAGCTTTTATACTATCCATGTTTTTTATTTTATATATCTCTTTAACAACTCCTTCAGAGGAAAGAATAATACCTTCCACTTTTATTACTGCTATTTTATCCTTTGCCCATAAGTCCCTTTCTTCATGACTCCAAAATACCGCAAGGAATATAAATATAAAGAAAAATATAAACGTAACTCCAATTATAGCAACAATTATGCCTATTGGTTGTTTTCTGTCCATATTATTAAGCTACTTTAATTTGTTATTCTTGAGTTTCCTGAATTTCTGTCTTTTCAGATTTTATCTTCTTTTCCTTTTTATCCAGACCCTCTTCAATTGCCTTTTTCATTACAGAAACTGTGGGTTTATCTTCTTTATTTTCATTATATGCCCTTAAATCTTCTTTTTCCTGGGACTCTTTTAAACTTTTTATACTCAGTCCTATTTTTCGATCCTTTCTGTCAATATTTATAACCATGGCAGAAAGTGTATCACCTTCCTTTGCAAACACATCCAGTTTATTCACCTTCTCTTTACTTACTTCTTTAATGTGGATTAATCCCTCAATCCCCTCTTCTAATTCTAAGAAAATGCCAAAATCGGTTATGTTGGTTACTACCCCATTTACTTTGTGACCCATTTTATATTTTTCTTCCACATTATCCCATGGGTCGGGATGAAGCTGTTTAATTCCTAAAGAAAATCTTTCGTTCTCCTTATCTATATTAAGCACTACAGCTTCAATCATATCCCCTCTATGGTAAATTTCTGCCGGGTGTTTTATCCTCTGGGTCCAGGATATATCAGATATATGTACAAGTCCATCAATGCCCTCCTCAATACCCACAAAAACCCCAAAATCTGTTATATTCTTTATCTGACCATTTACCCTGGTTCCTATCTTATATTTTTCTTCTACCAGTGTCCACGGATTAGTTTCTAATTGCTTAATCCCAAGAGAAATTCTTTTTTTGGATACATCGATATCCAGAACTACTGCCTTAACATTGTCATCCATACTTATCAGTTGAGACGGATGTTTAATCTTTTTAGTCCATGACATTTCTGAAATATGAATAAGTCCTTCGATCCCCTTTTCTAACTCAATAAATATTCCATAGTTTGTAATACTTACAACCTTTCCTTCCACCTGGTTACCAACAGGATATTTTTCCAAAGCCTCCTCCCATGGATCCGGATTAATCTGTTTCAAACCCAATGAGACCCTTTCGTTCTCCCTGTCAATACTAAGTATTTTAACTTCAATTTCATCCCCTATTGAAAACATTTCACTGGGATGGGTTATCCTGCCCCAGGACAGATCTGTAATATGAAGTAATCCGTCGATACCGCCTAAATCAATGAATAAACCATAGTCCGTAATATTCTTTATAATTCCTTGAACAATTTGCCCCTCTGAGATAGCTCTTAAGGTTTTTGTCCGTAAAGATTGTCGTTCTGTTTCTAAAATAGCCCTTCGAGAAAGAACTATATTTCCTTTCCTTTTATTAAATTTTAATACCTTGAATTTAAATGTTTTACTAATTAAAGAATCCATGTCCTTTATAGGATGAAGGTCTACCTGGGAGCCCGGCAAAAAGGCGGGGACCCCAATGTCAACCGTAAAACCTCCTTTGATTCTGCTAATTATCTTTCCTTCCACCACCTCGTTTTCCTCACAACTCTTAGCAATTTCATCCCAAATTTTTAGCTGGTCAGCCTTTTCTTTTGAGAGAACAACCATACCATTTTCATCTTCAGTTTTCTCAAGGAATACATGGACGCTGTCTCCAACCTTTATATTTAATTCTCCATCTCCTCCCCGCTTAAATTCATTAATATCAATCTGTCCGTCTGATTTAAAACCAATATCAACCATTACAAAATCTTTTGTAATCTGAATAACTGTACCTTCTACTACTTCCCCTTCCTTTAAGTGTTTTAAACTCTCTTCATAAAGTACAGAAAAATCTTCTTCATTATTTATATCCTCTTTTTTATCAGTTTCAGAAGTTAAAGAAGCATTTTTTGATATTTCATCCAGTGTATCTTCTTTTATCTTTTCTTTTCCCGAATCTTTAATTTCTTCCATGTTAATTTAAAATCTCCTTTCAAAATTTATTTTTTTTGAAACAACATTAAGCATATAGTCAATAACTTTTTCTATCTGTAGGTTCGAAGAATCAATAACAATTGCGTCAGGGGCCGGCTTTAGAGGAGCAAGCTCCCTGTTGCTGTCTTGAATATCCCTTTTATTTAATTCTATTAATGTTTCATCATACGTTACCTGAATTCCTTTTTCTCTGAGTTCTTTAAATCTTCTCTTCGCGCGCACTTCAGGATTTGCTTCTAAAAAAAATTTTATATCTGCATGGGGGAAAACAACGGTTCCAATATCCCTTCCTTCAACCACTACACCGCCGGATTCTCCCAATTTTCTCTGGAGGATAAGCAATGTGTCCCTTACAACCTTTTTTGCAGAAATTTTTGATGCCAGTAAACTGATTTCAGGAATTCGAATATCTTCGGTTACATCATTACCTGAAAGAAATACTTTCTGGCCGTTTCTACCTTCTTCAAAATTAAAATCACATTTTTCGCAGGTTTCTCTTAACAATTCATCATTATCAGGGTTAATTTTCCTGTTTTTTACTTCAAGTGCAAGTACTCGATACATGGCCCCGGTGTCCATATAAGTGTAATTAAGAATCCGGGCAAGACTTTTACTAACGGTAGTTTTCCCCGAACCTGTGGGACCATCAATGGCTATAATCGGCTTTGTCATTTTTAATTACACTTTATCGAATCCAATAAATCAAGAAAATTCGGAAATGATGTCCTGATGCAATAAGTATCATCTATAGTTGTATTACCAGCTGCGGTCATACCAGCAATTACCAGCGACATTGCCACCCTGTGATCTCCATATCCTATACAATGAGCGCCGGAAAGATTAGAACCTCCTTCAATTATCATTCCATCTTCAATTTCTTCAACTGTAATTCCGAATTTTCGGAGTTCAGTTACCATTGTTTTTATTCTGTCGGACTCTTTATATCGTAACTCCCTTGCTCCTAAAATCTTTGTCTCCCCCTGGGCAAAACAAGCAGCTACAGCAAGGATTGGGAGTTCATCGATAGTAAAAGGGACTTCTTCTTCAAAAATTGTGGTAGCTTTAAGCTCGCTGGATCTAACGTATAAATCACCCATTTCTTCTCCACAGACCTTACTTTTATTCAAAATCTCAATTTTTGCCCCCATTCGGTTTAAAATAGTTAAAATACCACATCTTGTTAGATTTATGCCAACATTTTTAATTAATATTTCAGAACTTTTTGTTAACAATGCCAAAACTATAAAAAAAGCAGCAGCAGATATATCACCAGGCACAAAAATTTCCTGGGCCTCTATTTCCCTCCCTCCTGTGATTCCTATTTCCCCTTCCCCCAATTTTATATCAGCCCCAAACCACTTTAGCATTAATTCAGAATGATTCCGTGACCTTACAGGTTCTAAAATTCTGGTAGTGCCTTCAGTATATAATCCGGCTAAAAGAATCGCAGATTTTACCTGGGCACTTGGCATCGGCAATTCATATTCTACGGCATTAAGGTTTCCTCCCTTTATTACCAGTGGAGCAAATTGGTCTCCTTTACGACCCGATATGTCTGCTCCCATCTTTTTCAAAGGCTTTACTATTCTATCCATGGGCCTTTTACGTAAAGAACCGTCCCCGGTTAAAATACTTAAGAAATCATGTCCACTTAAAATACCCGCCATAAGTCTTAGACCGGTGCCGGAATTTCCCATATCAATTATATCTTCCGCCTCTTTTAAAGAATATAGCCCCTTTCCATTTATAACAATATTATTTTGGTTATCCCTAGAGATCTCAACACCGCTTTGTCTCATAGAATCAAGTGTATTTAAACAATCATCACTTTCGAGAAAGTTCTTAATAATTCCCTTCCCACGGGCTATACTATTTAAGATAACCGCTCTATGAGAAATTGACTTGTCCCCGGAAACCGTAATTTCACCCTTTATTCCTTTTATTTGACTTACTCCAATCCTGGAAGGCACTTCCATTTATTTAAGCTTTCTCTTTATTTCCCTTGATTTTATAAACTCCCTTAAAAGCTTTTCTTCGTCGTCTTCTGAAAGAAATCCCTTTAACATTAAAAGGTAATGCAAAAAAGAATCAATGGCATTCAGGATATTTTTTTTATTCATTAATAGTATATCTTTCCACATCTCCGGATGACTTTGTGCAATTCTGGTGTAATCTTTAAAGCCACCGGCAGAAAAGTTGGTTATAACATCATGTTTCCCAAAGTATTCAAAAATAGAATTTACCAGGCAATAAGCAATTACATGGGGTAGATGACTTATCTGTGAAAATATTTCATCATGATAATCCTTATCCATAATGATAATTTCACAGCCGATTTTTGCCCAGAGATCCATGAGTTTCTTCAGTTTTTCCTTGCTTGTTATTGAAGTAGGGGTAAAAACCATTTTATGACCAAAGAAGAGATCATCTTGTGCTGCTTCCACCCCGGAATTTTCTCTTCCTGCAATAGGATGACCGCCAATAAAGGTAATATGGGCAGGAAGGAAACTTTCAACGTCCTTGACTATTTTTCCCTTTACACTTCCCGCATCAAAGACTATTGTTCCAGGTTTTAAAAAGGGAATTATGTTTTTTGTAATAGTAACGATAGTGCTTACAGGAGTTGCCAGAAGAATAAGGTCAAAATCTTTCATATCTTCTGAAAATTCCCGTCTATAATCATCGATTACACCAAGATTCAATGCCTTTTTAAGATTTTTTTCAGAACGGCCATAACCTATTATTTCTTTGCAAAGAGCATATTTTTTTAACGATCTGGCAAAGGAACCCCCGATTAATCCAACTCCAATGATAGCAATTTTTTTAAATTCCATATTCATAGTATTCGGTTTCTTGGATATGAACCTAATATTTTAAGAAATAAAGCATTCTTTTCTAAGATTTTAAGGGCTTTGGCGGTATTTGAATCGGTGATATGCCCTTCTATATCCAGAAAGAATATATATTCCCAGGCCATCTTCCTATAAGGACGGGACTCAATTTTTGTAAGGTTAATATTCAGTTTGGCAAAAGGTTCCAGCATAGAATAAAGGGCACCAACTTTATCCTTAATAGCA
>JAXHUS010000340.1:0-4407 GCA_034189305.1 Thermodesulfobacteriota bacterium
GCTTAAGCCTGCTGTTATTGAGGAATGACATAACCGATAGCCTTAGAACGTAACGAGCAGAACAACCGATAGACCATGGACATTAACTTGAGTAAAAAGTACTCAAAAACTAAGTTATGATTTCTTTTTCAATTTGCCCTAAAGGTCTTTATGGGTTTCTACCTGAAAATTGCGTCTAACCCGTAAAGTTATTACATCATTATAATTATTATTTTGATGGATAAATTCCTTTATCCTCTTTAGCTCTTTCTCATTAAATATTTTATTACAGAGGTGAAAAATATTATTTAAACTGTCATCATCAAGGCAACTATAAAATATTGAAGGATGAGAACTTTCCATGGCAACCTTCGTTGTTTTTACATGATCAATCCGGGATACAACCTTTTCAACAATCTGAATAAACTGATTAATCTTTTTTTCTTTTAGGGAAGGAACCTCTGCCTTCATCTGCCTTCTTAAATCTTCGGTTTGCATCTCAATTTTAGAATTCTTTATTTCAAGACTTCCTCTGATAAGTTCGTAGTTAACCGGTTCCTCTATGTCTTTCCGCCATCTTTTGACCACAAAATTCTCCTTTCCATTGGTAGCCTCAAAATAACTAATCTTTACTGGTTCCCAGTAAGTATCCTCACTAATATAGGAATCATTTTTAATTGTCAACTCTTCAATCTTATGCCCATTATGTCTTGAATAAAAAGATTGCTTATCATCCCTTTGCCGTTCAAAAAAATCTTCTTTTTCTTCATCGTATTCAAATTCCGTACATGAATCGTATTCAGTTATACTGGTAATTTCATTGCACTTTATACACCGTAATAATTTTTTATCCATCCTTTTTTATTGCCTTCCTGACCTTAAAAAATCCATTATATTTTTCGTTCCATACATGTGTAAATATCTTTTTCAGGAAAAGCTTAACTAATACATCGTTTCTTAAATAACATTACAATCATGTCATTTCGAGCGTAGCGAGAAATCTTCTGTATCACAGTGAATTATAAAGATACCCCCCTTCGGGTAATATGACATCTTAATTACGAAACACTGTACTAATAACTAATCCCTGATCTCCGTGAACTGTTACAACTTTTTATAAAAATAAATTTAAGCAAAAGTTATGCCAGAACACGATTATCTTTTATTTTGCAGCCGCCGCCATTATGAGATGTAAAAAATCTTAAGGAAATACCAATTTAGAAGGATTTTTTGATAAAGGCATATTAACAAATATGTTAAGGAACAAAATTGTGAAACAAGGATTGCAGCAAGTACTTTAAAGTCGCAGTAAATGTCTGCCGTAAAAGTTGGGATAATAGGGCACATTTTTGTACACATTTAAAAGGATAGAATTTATTGCGTACAGAACTCCTATATAAACTCTGAAATGATAAAGGCCGGACAAATTTGTACAATTAATTGTTGATATTTATCGGAAAAAAAAGAGTAATATCTGTGCCTTTGTCTACTTCACTTTTTACTTCAAATTTTACATTATAAGGTTTCAGCAGTTGATCGCAGGAGAAAAGGCCTAAACCTGTGCCGGTGGGTTCTCCCTCTTTTTCTTCCCCGTTGATACATTTGGTTGTAAAAAAGGGTTCAAACAGTCTTGGAATATCCTCTTTTTTTATACCACAACCGGTATCAGTGAATTTAACAATGATACACTCATTGTCAAAAAGGGTAGTAACTGTCAACCTTTTGACTTCAGAATGGAACATGGCGTCAATGGAGTTGTTAATTATATTTATGAAACTCTGGCTTAAATCATTGTAGTTGGCGTTTATCATAGGAAGATTCTGGTCTAATGTATATATCTTTTCGATACCGTGTTTAAAGTATTGATCAGCCTCTAAGAATTTCAATTCTTCTGTTAACAATTGATTGATATTAACCGGTCTCTTTTCTTTGGTCCTCTGCTCCCTACGTGTTTTATACATCAGGTTATCAATAATCTCACTTATTTTATTAACTTGTAATATAACTCTATCCAGCCTTTCTTCATCGGGATATTTCATTTTCAGCAATTCATTAGTATTCATGATGACTGTCAGGGGATTTCTTAAATTGTGTACAATTCCGCTTGTTAATCTCCCGATCATGGCCATACTTTCTTCCTGGATATTGGACTCAAATTCCTTTCTAATCCTTTTTCTATGGTCAAATGCATTTCTTACAACATTTATAAGCCTCTCATGATCAACGGGTTTTGTAAGGAAGTCAAAAGCACCTCTGCGCATTACTTCTATTGCCGTATCCAGATTAGCAAAACCGGTTAACATGATTATAGGAATAAGGGGATAAAGAGTGCGGATCTTTAAAAGCAACTCTTCTCCGCTTATTTGGGGCATCCTGATATCGCAAATAATCACCCCGACATTTTTTTGGGAAGATAGAATATCGAGTGCCTGTATGCCGTCCATAGCAGTACAAATACTATAAATAGGCTTTAAGATCATCCTTAAAGCCTCCCGGGGACCCAATTCATCATCAACAATCAATACGCTTGCATCTGATAACATTATATATCTCTTTCCTTAATTTAGATAGTTATTGAAATACCTTATTCAATAGCAGCAAAATTCATACCGAAATCATCTTAAAAATTTGGGATCAGTTGACAGATTTCAGGAAAAGACTTTGAGCCTCAGGAGTTATAGAAATTTTGGGTTGTAAAAAAGTTTAATAGATATATAAAGTTTTGCGACTGCTCAGGTAGATAGACTGAAGGTATAAGGCTTTTAGATAGAAATCATTGTCAAAGCGTTCAGGATTCTTGTGCAACCATGATTTATCCCTCATTGAACCAGAGGTGGTCTTGAATGGCCTGATAGAGTGTTGAGAGATGATTGATATTCTTCGGCCTTCAGTCTAAACGCCTGAATAGCAACATGGGATAAAGATAAAATCCGGAAGAATTTGCTCCGTTTAATTTACTCGGAAGCCTTTTTAATTCCTAACTTATCCATCTTATATTTTAATACTCTTCTTGTAGTTCCCAGAAGCCTGGCGGCTCTTGTCTGGACATAATCGGTCTTTTTAAGGGCTTCAAAGATCAATTTTTTTTCAAAATCCTCTTTTACTTCTGAAAAGGACGCCCTGTTTTCTAAAACTGATTTCTTAAGAAATTTTATCTTAACTTTGTCTTTGATATAAGAAGGCAGGTCTTCAGGCAAGACCACCTCCTTTTTTATTAATATAGCCATTCGTTCAATGATATTTTCCAATTCCCTCACATTTCCGGGCCAATCATAATCCATAAGTATTTCCATAGCTTTCGGGGAAATATCCATCTTCTTCCCCTCTTCTTTAACCATTACATTTAAGAAATGGTCTACCAATAAAGGAATATCATCTTTTCTCTTTCTTAATTGGGGAATAAAGATAGGCACTACATTGATCCGGTAAAAGAGATCCTCTCTGAATGAGCCCTCACGCATGGATTTCTCTAAATCCTTATTAGTGGCGGCAATCATTCTTACGTCAACCTTTTGGGTTTTTGTCCCTCCCAATCTTGTAAGCTCTTTTTCCTGGAGAAAACGCAAAATTTTTGCCTGGGTTGTTAAGCTGAGATCACCAATCTCGTCGAGGAAAAGGGTTCCGGAATCAGCTATTTCAAATTTACCGGGGCATTCCTTGAAGGCATTGGTGAATGCGCCCTTTTCATATCCAAACAACTCACTTTCGATCAGGGTTTCCGGCACAGCGGAACAATTAATGGCAATGAAGGGGCGGTTTTTTCTTGGACCATTAAAATGAATGGCTTTTGCCACCAGTTCTTTCCCCGTTCCACTCTCTCCTGTAATCAAAATTGTTGCTTTACTTGAGGCAACCTGTTTAATAGCGGCAAAGATTTTTTCCATCACCTTTGTTCTGCTCACAATGTTGTCAAATCCTGATATCTTTTTTCCCTCTACCTTCTCTATATTTCCCATCCCCTGATTTTTATTCGGAGCGGGAAAAGCCTTTTTGATTAAAAGTCTTACTTCATTGAGGTCAAAAGGCTTGTTAAGGTAATCATAAGCCCCCAGTTTCATAGACTCTACCGCTGTTTTTACTGTTTTGATAGCCGTTATCATGATTACCGTAATAGCTCCATCTTTTTCTTTAATTCTTCTTAATATTTCTATTCCGTTTAAATCGGGCATAATTATATCAAGCAGAACCAGATGAGGATGCTCTTTTTCTAATATTTTAAGAGCTTTTTCTCCGTTGGAAGCCATTAAAAGTTTGTATTCTCTTTCTAAAATCATCCGCAGCGATTCTCGGACAGCCAATTCATCATCTACTATTAATATCTTTTTTCTGTCTTCCATCTATTCCTCAAACTTTATGGGAAGTTTTATGGTAATCACTATCTCTTTCGCCTCAGTATTCTCTATCCTCATTACACCCATATTATTATCA
>JAXHUS010000341.1:0-11745 GCA_034189305.1 Thermodesulfobacteriota bacterium
AGGTCATAAGATAATGGGACGTGCAGAAATTATTGATACTGCCTTGCCATCCGGGCATGCTTTAACAAATAATGAGCAGACAGAACTCTTTATTCTTAAATCAATTGCAAAGGTTGAAAAGAAATTTAGACCCCTCCTTCGTTCTTTATTGAACCAAAGTGTATGAGCATTGAATTTTGAAAGAAGATTTTATTTCTAATAATTAATGCAAGTACCTCATCTATTTCTCTTTTTCATATGAACTACCATTAATTCAAATTGATAGCAATAACGGTTCTGGAAGTCTTTTATTCTTTTCTTAATCGCTATCTTATGTTAAATAGATAAAGATTGGTTCGGCTAACAGGAAAGGAATTACCTTGTTCATAATTTTTTCAGCAAATAAATTATAGGAAACATTATCTTGGGCATTATAGATTTACCACCAATCAAAGGACTATTTGCTCAACCCATTGCCTTAGAGCATATTCTTGACAAAATTCCTCTTGGAATTGTTCTGCTCAATCTGCATCGCCGGATTGTATTTTTAAATCAAGGGATTCAAGCCCTTACCGGATTTTCTAACAAGGAAGCCAGGGGTATCCCCTGTTATAATATCCTTCGCAGTAAAATATGTATCCAGAGATGTCCGGCACTTAATATTAATAAAGAATCTGAATCTTCATGTGTTGAAAGCGACCTGATTAATCGGGATCGTCAGTTGATCCCCATTCGCATCACAACGGCTCCGATTAAGGACATGCAGGGCAAGGTGGCGGGTATTCTGGAGACGATAGAGGATATACGTCCCCTTCGGGAACTGGATGAAAAGATGAGCCATGCTTATAGCTTTGGTCCTCTTGTAGGGAAAAGCCCTCAAATAGAAAAAATTTTTCAAATTCTGCCTGTTATTGCGCAGAGCGATTCGTCAATCCTGATTACCGGCGAAACGGGAACAGGTAAAGATATAGTGGCTGAAGCAATTCATCAGGCTTCCAACAGGGTTAAAGGATCATTTATTAAAGTTAATTGTGGGGCTTTACCTGAAAGTTTGCTGGAATCGGAACTTTTTGGTCATACAAAAGGCGCTTTTACCGGTGCCGTAGAAAACAAACATGGAAGATTTCGCCTTGCCCATAATGGAACCCTTTACCTCACGGAAGTTGGGGATATCCCTCTTCCTCTCCAGGTCAAACTGCTCACTTTTTTAGATGACAAAGTGGTCTATCCACTGGGAAGCACCAAAGGTTTCCATGCCGATACAAGAGTAATAGCCGCCACTCACCGCAACCTGGAACAGATGGTTCGAGAAGGACGGTTTAGAGAAGATCTGCTGTTTCGTCTAAATGTGGCTCGAATTCATCTTCCTCCGTTGAGGGAACGCGAAGATGACATAAGATTGCTCCTTGATCATTTTCTAAACGCGTTTACTCCCCAGTTTAGAAAAAACATAAAAGGATTTTTTAAAAAAACCCTGGACATTCTCCTGGACTACCCCTACCCCGGAAATGTAAGAGAGCTGAGAAATATTGTTGAATACGCGGTAAATATATGCCAGGAAGAGCAAATTAAACCAAAGCACCTCCCTGCATACCTTACTGAAAAAACTTCAATAATAGAGGCTATAAGAAGTAATGAAGACAGGGCATCGCTTTTTGTTAGACCTGAACCGAATAAACAAAAAGGACAGGGTCAGAATGAAACCTGGCCATCCATGGAAAGAAGGATGATCATGGAAGCTTTGATGAAGACAAGGGGGCGGAGAAACAAAGCTGCTCATATGTTAGGCTGGGGAAGAAGCACCTTGTGGAGAAAAATGAAACAATATGAAATTGATTCATAAAAATAACTGTACACAAATGAAACTACATAGTACACTTTTATATAAAAAGTTTCATGTACATTAATAATAACTGTAACAGTTCACCGGGATCATAGCTGACCGGGCACAGTAAAAACTTTAAATTACAGGAATTATTAATATTTTATGTTGTAAAAAAGTAATAGAAAATATAGTTTTTTGCGAAAGGGCTTAACCGATATTTGAGCCATGACACCTATGAATAATTACAAATAATTTATAATGACAAAAAAACTAATAATCCCATTATATGGTAATGATGTTGCACCCCGATTTGATCTGTCTTCAGATGCAGTTATTGTCTCCACGGGAGGAAAAGGTGAAGATACGGAAGAAAAAATAGTGGTGCTTCCTCAGGCTTCAGCGGAACAACTCTGTCACCTGATTCTGACCGAGGGGATAGAGGTTGTGATATGCGGCGGTATTGAGGAAGAATATTACCAGTATCTTACATGGAAAAGGATAAATGTCATAGATTCAGTGATAGGTCCCTGGAAATCTGTTCTGGAACAATTTAATAAGGGTATGCTCAAGGCCGGGGATATTCTTTATGATAAGGCGGGATAAAAATGAATATCAGCAAATGGTGGGAGTACATCACCGGGGGTTTTTTGTCATTTCCTGACGAAGGTGCCTCACCGGAGCGATATAAAATACTGCGCAGAAATATTGTAACCCTGATGCTTATAGTAACCGTTGTTCCTATCTCTTTAATGGCATTCATAAACCACCACCAGTATCAGACAAGTCTGAAATCTGAAATAATTAATCCTTTATACGTACTGGCAAACAAAACAAAGCATTCATTCGAACTCTTTTTGGAAGAGCGCCTCTCTACCGTCAGGTTCATCGCTTCTGCATACTCTTTTAAGGATTTATCCGACGAAAAAACCATGAATAGAATTTTTCGCATATTGAGGAAGGAGGTGGGGGGATTTGTGGATTTAGGCTTAATAGACAGTAGAGGCATCCAGGTAAGCTATGCAGGACCCTATGCCCTTCTGGGCAAGGATTATTCAAAACAGAGCTGGTTTCAGGAAGCAGCCGTAAGCGGCGCTTATATTAGCGATGTGTTCATGGGGTACAGGCAGTTTCCCCACATTGCCATAGCGGCGCAGCACCTGGAAGGGGAAGGCAATGGCTGGATACTGCGATCAACGATCGATACAAAAAAATTTGACAACCTTATCGCTGCTATGGGACTTGATCCCCATAGTGACGCCTTCTTAGTCAACAATAAAGGTATATTTCAAACCAACTCGAAGTTTTATGGAAAAGTGCTGGAACCCTGTCCGTTTTCAGTTCCCCAGGGGACCTATGGCACCTATGTGATCGAAAGGAAAGACCACAATGGTCGTGAAATACTTATAACATATTCCCATTTTTTACAACCAGATTATACTCTGGTTATGGTCAGACCTCGTTCTGCCGTCTTGAAGACCTGGTTTACCCTTAAAAGTGAGTTGTTTTTTATTTATATAGTGAGTATTGCATTAATTATATTAATAGTCTTCAAGCTCACTAATATCCAGGTAAACCGCATTAAAGAGGCCGATGAAAAAAGGGAATTAACCTTTCGTGAGCTGGAACATACCCAGAAGATTTCATCAATAGGAAGGCTGGCTGCCGGAGTAGCTCATGAAATCAACAATCCTTTAGCCATTATAAATGAAAAAGCGGGTTTAATGAAAGATCTGGTTGAATATACCCCCGATTTTCAGAAAAGGTCAAAATTCCTTGAGCTGACAGATTCCATTATTAAAACCGTTGAACGGTGCAGGGCGATTACCCACCGCCTTTTAGGGTTCGCAAGACGAATGGAAGTTGAGATTGAGTTATTGGATTTAAATGAACTTCTTAAAGATGTGTATGGTTTTCTTGAAAAAGAGAGTATTTTTAGAGATATTAATGTTCAGTTCCAATTTGCAGATGCTCTTCCACGAATATCTTCCGATAGGGGACAGCTCCAGCAGGTTTTTTTGAACATTCTGACCAATGCCTTTGCAGCTGTTGAAGATGGTGGAAGCATTACTATCACCTCATGGGAAGAGGATCTTGATAATGTGGCCACATCTGTCATGGATAATGGATGTGGTATGTCGGAAGAAACCGTCAAACATATTTTTGAGCCCTTCTTTACCACAAAGAAAGGCTACGGTACCGGTTTGGGCCTTCCCATCACATACGGAATTGTTAAGAAATTAGGCGGAGATATTAAAGTTAAAAGCAAGCAAGGGGAAGGTACTACATTTACAGTCTATTTACCAAAGAAATCTATAAGAGTATCGGAGTAATAAAATGAATACTTTGAAAGTATTGCTCGTGGATGATGAAGAAGATTTCGTAACAACTCTGTCGGAAAGACTTCAGTTGAGAGGTATCCAGGCTCAGAGTGCCACGGATGGTGAGAGTGCATTGCGTATGATCGAGGATTCCCCCCCGCAGGTTGCCGTTGTGGATGTAATGATGCCTGGTATTAGTGGCATTGAAGTCCTGAAACGAATCAAAGACCAGAATCCCCAGATTCCTGTTATTCTCCTGACCGGACATGGTTCTACAAAAGAAGGTATTAAAGGTATGCAACTGGGCGCTTTTGATTACTTGATGAAACCGTTAAATATTGACGAATTAATAAAAAAAATGGAAGAGGCCGTTAAAGTTTCATAGCAGCCTGCTTACAATTTTAGGGAGAGAATATGAAAGAGCTGAAAGATAAAGAGGTTGCCTTTTTTGGAAAAATCACTGCCGGAATCACACATGAAATAAAAAATGTACTGGCAATCATTAAAGAGTCGTCAGGTCTTATGGAAGATATTATATCAATGTCAAAAGACGTTTCAATCCCTTATCAGGAAAAATTTCAAAAAACTTTATCAACTATTAAGGATCAGGTTCAACGGGGTGTGGAATTAACGGGAAAACTCAACAGATTTGCCCATAGCCCTGATGAAAGCCCATCGGAAACAGAACTCAATGAAATAACAGATCAACTAATTATTTTATCCGCGCGTTTTGCAAGACTTAAAAACATTATATTAAGAAATTACCCTTCAGAGGAACGAATTACCATTAAAACCCATCCCCTTAAGCTACAGATGGTTTTGTTTTCATGCATTGAAAACTGCCTGAATGTTATGCCCCTGGGAGGAGAAATACATATATATCCCCAGAAAAAAGAGGGTAAAATTGCAGTTCACTTTTCATGTGAAGGCGATTTGCCAGGCAAAAACGATTTCTTTCATAACATGAAAGTATCCGAAAAATGGTCGGATCTACAACAAATAACTGACATCCTGGGAGGATTCGCAAAATTTGATGAATCCTCCCATGGAATTTCATTATTCCTTCCCGACGAATCCCATTAATAATATTGTTTTATTATGTTTCTTATTGATTCATTAAAATTGTTCCAATAAGTTTCAAAATATTTTCCAAATATCTTCCCGGATCCCGTCAGCTCGCTTAATACAGTTAAAACAATTTCAGGCATACCTTTTGCAAACGTGTAAATGTAAAAGAAGTTGATATTTTAATGAAGAAAGGAGAAGGAAATGAGAAACTGGATAAAAAAAATGGAAAATGTTTTTGCAGCAGTTGCTTTTGCTGAAGCAGGTTGTCCCGAATGGGCAGGGGAATTCTTAGGAAAGGATAAAATTCAAAAGGAGAGTAAATCCCTGGAAACCTTTTTAGAGAATGTGGGGCTTGCAGGTGTTCGCTTCAGCTATGTAACAGCCAGGATTTGATTAATTGAAGCCAATCGATTTAATTTTATGGTTAACCTGTTGATTATTGAAACCGATAAGATATTTCGTCTGAATCTGGCGCTGAATTTGCGTCTCGGAAAGTACCATATCTTTGAAACCGGTAATAAAATTAAAGCAAAAAAAATCCTCACAAAAAAAAGTATTGATGTTGTATTATTGGGACTTAACGGTCTAAAGCGGGAAGGCCTGTCACTTCTTAAGGAGATTAAAAAAATCCGACCCTTTACCGAAATTATAATGATTAACAGTTGCGACCAGATTCCCCTTTCCATAGAAGGAATGAAGCTTGGAGCCTTTGACGATTTTCTCTTGCCCTTTGATATGAATGCACTGATTGGACGAATTCAGGAAGCCTATCAGCAAAAAAGGGGGAATGAAAAAACAAAAAAATCACTTTTACAACGATATCAGGACATAATGGTTGCTGTAAGCTTTGCAGAGATGGGAGAAGCAGATACAGCGATAAAATTACTTGAGAATAATAAAAAAACTTGCTAAAGATATTATATGAGATAACATATATGACCGATGATCACAACCATGTATGAAAAAAGAATACAGAAGATAAAATTCAGAGGGGAGCGAAATAATTTTTCTTACAAACTTTTTATTCTGTATTCTGATGTCTGACTTCTGAATTCTCTTTTTCATATAAAAGTTTTAATATCTTAAAGCAAGGGAGATAAAAATGGAGCAAATTAAAATTCTTTTAGTGGATGATGAAGAGGAATTTGTAAAAACGCTTTCGGAACGGATTCAGATGCGAGAGCTTGGGGCGAACATTGCCCTGGATGGAGAGCAGGCTTTAAAAATCGTTAATGATGAAGTTCCTGACGTGATGGTGCTGGATCTCAAAATGCCCGGTATCAATGGTATGGAAGTACTTCGAAGAGTAAAAAAGGCTTATCCTAAAGTGCAGGTAATCATCTTAACAGGACATGGCTCTGAGAAGGACGAAAAAGAGGCCCGCCGTCTGGGCGCATTTGAATATCTGCAAAAACCGGCAGATATTGATAACCTTGTTCAAACCATAAAAAATGCCTTCAAGAAAAAAGTTGAAAGCACCATGATGGCGGCAACTTTTGCTGAAGCCGGGGAATTTGACACAGCAAAAAAAATTATGGACAGAGAGGATAAGAAATAATGGTTTTAAAGGGGTATAATTCATGAAAATCAGGGTCCTATTGGTGGATGATGAAAAGGATTTTATAGAAACTCTATCCCAGCGTCTATTAGTACGTGATCTGGAAGTTTTAACTGCCCTTAATGGAGATGAAGCCCTGACTAAAGTCAAAGAATCGGACTTTGACGTGGTGGTCCTGGATGTGCTGATGCCGGGAAAGGATGGCATAGAAACCCTAAAAGAAATCAAAAAGCTATCCCCCCTCTCCCAGGTTATCATGCTGACAGGTAATGCCACGGTTGAGACGGCTATTGAAGGCATGAAACAGGGAGCATATGATTACCTTATAAAACCGACGGAGACTGAGGATCTGGTAGAGAAAATCAAAAAAGCATATCAACTCATATCAGAACATAAAGACCGCATTCGTAATGCTGAAATAGAAGGTATTATTAAAAGGCGGGGCTGGTAAATCAGGATAAAGACGGTATTATAAATTATTCCTGAAATATTTTGAAAAGTATAACAAAACCTGTTCCGGGCGACAATATTTTTTTTATAGGGAGGTTTAAATTGAAAACAAAAGCAGTAAAAGATTTGATGGTTCCTCTTTCAGAATATGCAACAGTTTCTGAAGGTGCCACCCTGTATGAAGCAGTTATGGCCCTGGAGAAAGCCCAGGCTGAATTTGATCAGACACGGGATCGGCACCGGGCAATTCTTATATCCGATAAAAACAATCATATCGTGGGTAAGTTGAGCCAATTAGATGTTCTTAAAGCCCTGGAACCGAAATATGATGAAATGGGGGATCAAAAATCCTTTTCCCGTTTCGGTTTTAGTCAGAAGTTCCTGAAGTCCATGATAGAACAATTCCGACTATGGGACAAACCCCTCGATGATATCTGTAAAAAAGCGTCCAGACTTAAGGTAAAAGATTTTATGTATACACCCACAGAAGGTGAATTCGTTAAAGAAGAAAGCTCCATGGACGAAGCCATACATCAGCTGATTATGGGGCATCATCAATCTCTTCTTGTGACCGGAGGAAAAGAGATCGTGGGAATATTAAGATTGACCGATGTGTTTAGAGAGGTCTGTCAAACGATTAAAGCCTGCCAGCTTTAATAATAAATGTTTAATCCAACATAAATACAGCCCTGAATGTGATTTTTAAAAGTAAAAAATGTAAAATGCAAAAGGAAAACGGGAAAATTTAATTTTACTTTTTTATTCTTTGCTATTTATTAATTTTGCATTTTGCTATTTGAATTTTTAATTTACCAAAAATTGTTACTGCAATTTTTGGGATAAAGGAGTACTTTTAAATGGCAGATGATTTGAAAAACATAACGAATAAAGGCAAGATAGAGTGGAAGCGAATTATTTTTCTATCCACAGGAATTCTGCTTTTTATCCTGGTTTATTATGTCCCGCCATGGCCTGATGCTGTTGACCCCATGGGAAAACATTTTGCTTTAACCCGGGAGGGAAAAGGTGCTCTGGCTATATTCCTGCTGGCCGGAATCTGGTGGGTGTTTGAAGTGGTTCCCATAGGAGTGACCAGCCTGGCCATCGGCGTGCTCCAGGCTCTCTTTTTGATTCGACCGGCAAAAAAGGCTTTTAATGATTTTATGGACCCATCTGTAATGTTCATCTTTGCTTCTATTGTGATCGGTCTGGTTTTTACCAGGACAGGGTTAACCAGGCGCCTGGCTTACAGGATGCTGGTAATAGTCGGGGAAAAAACCAGTATGATTTACCTGGGTTGTTTTGTTGTAACCGCAGCCCTGACCCATATTATGGCCCATACTGCCGTTGCAGCAACTATTTATCCTCTTTTGCTGGCCATTTACAGCCTTTATGGAGAAGAAAACAGACCGACCCGATTCGGGAAAGGCCTCTTTATAGGAATGGCTTATGTTGCAGGGGCAGGCAGTATAGTAACCCTGCTGGGGGCAGCCCGCGGCGCTGTAGCTATTGGATTTTTCAGCGATATTGTTGGTAGAAATATCTCATTTTTTGAGTTGAGTTACTATATGTTTCCTGTCGGATGGCTCATGACTTTTCTCCTGTGGGGATTTTTTATGGTATTCTTCAAGCCGGAAAAGAAGACCATTCCCGGCTTAAGGAAAAAGGCAAAGCAGCTTAATTTAGAATTGGGACCCTTCACCTGGCAGGAGATTATGGCAGCGGTTATAGTTTTCGGCTGTATTTTAATAATGTCTTTACGTTCCTTTATTCCCGCCTTTCAACCCATTGATAAGACCGCCCTTATCTTAATATCTACCATTCTGTTTTTTATCCTCGGAATTCTTGATATTAACGATCTTGAGGCAGTTCCCTGGAATATTATCCTGCTTTTTGCCGGAGCCATGAGCATCGGCTTCTGTCTGTGGGATACAGGAGCAGCCAGGTGGCTGGCCGTTCATTGGCTTGTAATGTTCCAGAAAGCAAACTGGTTCATTTTTGTTATGAGCATTGCGTTTTTCGTAATGATCATGACAAATTTTATCATGAATGTGGCCGCCATTGCCATCTCCCTTCCAGTGGCACTGGTTATTGCCCCCTACCTTGGAGTTGCGCCGGAGGTTATTCTTTTTGCCTCATTGGTGACAGCCGGTATGCCTTTTATGCTGTTAGTGGGTGCAGCGCCTAATGCTATCGCCTACGATTCAAAGCAGTTTACACCAGGAGAATTCTTCCTGTATGGAATCCCTGCCAGTGTTATGCTTATGGTTATAGTAGGTTTTGCGGTTTTTATCCTCTGGCCTCTGATGGGAATGCCTGTGACAGTGCCTCAATAAGTCGGTGAGCGTCAAAAAAACAGGATTTACAGTATCCCTTACTGATACCTCTCATTCAAAGGGATTTGTTATGAAACAACTGGAAAAGCTAATTGACCGGATTTTAAATCGAGTAAATATTAACCTCAGGGAATTTGCCTTTGATGTGGAACCTTATACTCGCAGCATTATCCCTTTAAATCAATTAATCAGATTTTATGCCTTTTACGGAATTACATCCCATAACCCCCTTCACTTTCATTTCAGCCATTCCAACCTGGCAGGAAGTTATTTTTCAGGCAAATGCACCGTTGACAATTCAGTCCTTTATAAAAGTGATATCAGGGGAGATGAACTAAAGACCAGGGGGGATGTTTTCCATTATAAAGGCTCAGAACTTCCGGTGCATAATGATGAGGTGATCCGGATCAAAGACAGTTATCTCATAAAAACTCTGGTTCATAATCATTCCCATGACCCGGAAACCCTGGAAGAATTTTTAATCCGAAATACCGCTTCAATGCATTATGCCAATATTCATGGTTCTCCGGTAGAAGGATGCTTTCTCTGCCCTTTTAGCACCGTGGATATTACAACCGTTCACGACAGTGTTATTGGGGTTTTTGCTTATGTGCAGGCAGGGGAACTGGCGCATCAAATGGTGGAACCCGGACAGGTCTGGATCAGAAATGGAGATTTATTCGATTTCAGTTACCGTTTCCCCCTGAAAGCACTTAATAAATACATTGTCTTTGAAACAGGTAAAAGACCTCAGGGGATTTTTATAGATTTTATAGAAGAACGAAAGGCAGACTTTCAAAAGGTATTTAATACCGTTCATATTAAAAGTCCCTCCTTCATTCCCGCCGGAGCTTATCTTAATCCCTATGCCGTATTCAAAGGACAGATAAATATTGATAAAAATGTCCTTGTGGCTCAAAGGGCATATATTGAAGATGCATGGCTGGGAAAGGGGGCCAATGTTCAGGAAAACTGTTATATAATAAATTCTCGCCTTGAGGGCAATAATGTAACTGCTCATGGCGCAAAAATTATTCACGCACAGTTAGGGAAGAAAATCTTTGCAGGTTTTAATTCATTCCTGCGGGGAAGATTGGATTGTCCTTTAACCATCGGAAAAGGAAGCATTATAATGCCGCACACAATTATCGATCTGGAAGGGCCCCTGGATATTCCTTCCGAACATCTCGTCTGGGGATATATTAAAGACCGGAATGATTTAAAAAAACACAGTCTTCCCCTCAAGACATTATCCCGGATTAAAAGTGAATTTACCATGGGTTCAATGCGTTTTAAAGGCAGCGGCGCCAGCTTTGTTAAGGTCTTTCAGAACAGAATTGAACATATCCTGGAAGCCAACGGGGCCTATTTTGACGGCAAAAAAAAGCACGGCCATGCCCAGAAGGGGCAAAATATTGCTTTTAACATCATACAACCGTATCTAAAAGGCCCATTAAAGGGTATCTACCCTACAATAGATATTAATCCTTAAACCCGAAAATTGCAGTAGCAATTTTTGGAATCAAAGGATACTGAATTGTGTTCAGAGGAATTCTTATATGAAGGGAAATAAACCGTTAAATAATCGATATTACCAATCATTGACCAGGAGAATGATTCTAATCGTCATCATTGTGTCATTTACGCCCATGATCCTGGTCAGCGGCATTATTCTTGGACAATTGCGCAGGTCCTACCATGAGAAGGTCAATGCTCACCTTGAGGAACTGATTGAGAAGCATAAACAGAACATTGACGGTTTCTTAAATGAAAAATTGGCTAATATTCGGTTTCTGGCAAGGACATTTAGTTTTTTAGAGTTGAGCGATGAGCATTTTTTACAGGATAAACTGGCAATGCTTCAGCAGGAATATAATAATGTCTTTGTAGATATTGGAGTGGTTAACGGGCAGGGAGTCCAGGTCGCCTATGCCGGACCGTTTAAACTGGTAAAAGCCCGATATGCAAATGCAGACTGGTTTAACAAGGCAATCAGCAGCAGGTATTATATCAGCGATGTTTTCCTGGGTCTGCGCGGTCTGCCTCATTTCATTGTAACGGCACGGCACCGGTGGCGGGAAAAGTACTGGATATTGAGGGCAACCATCGATTTTGTGGCATTTAACTCACTTGTGGAAAACCTTCGTATTGGTAAAACCGGATTTGCCTTTATCCTGAATAAGGAAGGAAAGTTTCAGACAAAACCTCTTC
>JAXHUS010000342.1:0-2165 GCA_034189305.1 Thermodesulfobacteriota bacterium
CCCGGCTTAAAAGATAAACTTTCATTTTTAGCCGGGAATTTTAAAAAATTTTATGGTGTGGCAAACCATTTCATTTTTTCCCATTTTTAGTAGAATGCCGAAGTAATTTTTAGAAGGTTTGATTGAATTTATAAACCAATGGGGAACAGGGGCATAAAAAAATTCTTTTATTTTTGTTAATACATAGTATGAGGGCTGAACAATATTCAGTTTAATGATTTTTTCATGTAATGCCTCCCAGAAAGGATGGTCTCCATATTCTTCGAAAATTTTTACCACGTCAAAAAGCCATATAAGCCTTAAATAAAAGTGATGATATGTCATATGATATAAAAGATGGAGGAATAAATCTTCAGGGGAAGGGACAATGAGCCCTTTTTCATTAATATTTACAAATCTCATTTCGTTCATAACCAGGCTGTATAAAAAATCCTTTTTATCATTTTTGATATCCCTGTTGTAAAAATGGAGGTCTATTAAAAAATTTCCTTTACGATATTCCCTTTTCCCTCCGAACTTTCTCCACCTGGGTCTATATTCTAACGTTACAAGGGAATACCCTTCACCCTGAAGAATATCATGGGTTCTTTCAATATCTTCTTCATTTACCAAAAGGTCAATATCACCCATGGGCCTGTGGGCAATATCATTATATACGGTTAAAATCAAGGCGCCCCCTTTTAATGGAGTAAAGGAGATGTCTTCCTTTACAAATAAAGGGTAAAGGAACTCCAACTCTTGAATAATCCTGGTATTATGAAAATAATTGAGGATGTATGAAGCTTTAAGAGATTCTTTAAAATCATGTGGGATGTCCCTGTCTTTTAAAAAGGTATAAAGAATAGCTGTCATTCCTTCTTTTTCAGAGGCGGAAAGAATGGCATCCCAATTTAGTTGATTTTCCCTTTTAAACTTCCCATTAAGCCATGAGATTATAGTAGTAATAGGGTCTGACATTTGACATTTTCTACTATTTTTGGTTTTGAGTTAATTAATTGTAAGATATCAAAACCTGACCCTGATATTGAGTGCCTTGACGATATCTTTTCAATTGATGCAAAATCATTATAAATTAATTGATAGCCCGATATTTCCTTTATAAGCTCAAATATGGAATCAAATATCCGCCTTTTATGAATGGAAAAATTAACACAGTTAGAGGTAAGACCAAAAAGGATTTCTTTTTTATCAAGTTTTGTAAGAGATGTTCCTCCCCTTTTTGAAAAATAGGGAAATATAAAAGAGGAAAGCTTTTTACCGGTTTTAAAAATCTTATTATCAATCTTTTTCGGTATTACATAATAGATCTTTTCATTTATCAAGAAATACTCTTCCAAGTCTATATCAGGATGCCTTTTAAAAAATGTAATTATGTATTCCGGCGGACTTTTCAGCCTTAACGGAATAGGATATGGATAAACCTTTTTATCTCTAAGGTTTAAGAGGACGATATCATCACTAAAGTAATTCCATCCCTTTGTTAAAAGATAGGATAACAAAGTGCTTTTTCCAACTCCTGAAAACCCAGGCAGAACATGAACCTTCCCTTCTTTCTCAACTGCCCCGCCATGTATTACAAGATACCCTTTAACCTCTTTAAAAAATAAACCGTTTATCAGGGAAAAAAGCCTTTCAAAGAAAAGGGGCCCATCTTTTTGAAATGTACCAATTATTTCTCCATCCAGAAAGATATCCGTATTATCTATATATAAAATATGGCGGAATGAATTTGTCCGGGATAAAAAAAAAGAGAGATATCTTTTCAGTCTTTTTCTTATTTCAGGTTCTTCAACACAAAATCCAAAGGTTACACCATAAAAATCGGCAGATATAGTCTCTCTTTTTGTCATCTGGATTTTAAGATTCAGCAGAAATTTGGGCTGTTACTACTTACATTTCGAATGATGCCTAATTCCTCAAATTCCCTTAAAATGCTTATTACATCTGTAACTGCTGTTTCCCTTTTTACATCATATATTGAAAGTATATATTTTACAATGTCTTCAAAGGAATTCTTTCCGTCAACCAATAAATAAACCCGGGCTGCTACATCGTTTAAAATATGAAGACTTCCGTTTTTTTCATTCAATATGGCAAGTTCATTATCAAATTCATGGCTCTTAAAATCATCTGCTTTTTCGTAGTAATGTAAAATAATATCATCC
>JAXHUS010000343.1:0-29715 GCA_034189305.1 Thermodesulfobacteriota bacterium
GTGGCGAAGACCCAGATGTCGGCCTGGCACATCCTGGGCAGCAGCACCTGCATATCGTCCTGCTGCCAGCACCGGCCCGGCGTCTTCAGCCAGCACACGAAGTCGCCACGGCACGGGAATTTTTCAAGAACATAATTTGTAACCTTATTCTTTTTATCCCCTGTTACAATAACAGGAAATTCAGGAGGTAGGGGCACGGATAGCGAGTCAAGGGGTATTTCTTTTGTATCCAGGACGTATCTTTTAATTTCCGGTAAGGCAACTGCTTCACCAGGGGCATCTTTTTTGTCCTGGTGTGAGGCTTTATTATCGGCTGTACGACTTTGATTAAGTTCTGTTTCCGGCAGATCCGACCCCGCCTCCTTTGATAACCAGTTTATCATGCCTCCAAGAGTTTTTATCTTTGAGGCCTGCTCCATGTCTAAATCAAAACTATCCCCCATCTTTTCTTCAAGTACCTGTCTTAAATGTCCTAAAATCTCAATCTTCTTTATGGAGTCAATGCCGAGATCCGCCTCCATATCCAGATCAATGTTCAACATTTCCAGGGGATAACCGGTACGTTCTTCTACAATTGCAAGCAGACGCTCAGAAATTTCCTTATGGTTTAATATAACTTCATCCTCTGGAGCAATACATTTCGCTTCCGTCTTTTTATCCGGTATGACCTCCCCGGCGGATGATTTTAGCTGTGAAATTATATCCCTGAGGGTAGTACTTTTTGAAAGGCTTTCCATCTCCGGATTGACAGAATCTATTCCACTTTTTGCAATTTCGTCTTTAAAGGTTCCGATAATCTCTATTTTTTTGATGGAATCGATACCCAGATCTGCTTCTAAATTAAGATCCAAATCCAGCATTTCAGCAGGATACCCGGTTCGCTCACTAACTATACTTAAGAATCTTGACTCTATATCATAAAGGTTATCTGTTTCCCTCTCTTTAGTTGATACCTCTTCTGAAACAGGAGGCATTGCCTTTCGGTCCGAAGCAGATGACGGGAAAGTTTCCGCCTGAAGATTAGGATTAAAATTAATAGTTGCAGATTTTGCTAATTCTTCTCTGGTTATGGATTCTTCTTTCCTGGGAGAAATTGTAGCTGAATCAGATACAACACTTTTCCTTTCCATGTTTTCGCCGCTCAATACAGGAGGACTTACGGTCTGTCCCTGCAGGTAGGCAAGCATTACATTTTTTTGCGTATCTAAAAACTGGCTCATTAATTTCTGAAACTGAATGATAACCTTTTCATCAGATGGGGATTGAAATTCATTCGATGGTTTTTCTTTTGCCGTAAATTGTTCCATTTTCTCCTCAAAAATGTCTTCAATATAATTATTTTTTACATCAGTAAGAGGCATTCCTTCGTGAGTTTCCTTCCTGTATTCGGCAGAATCTGCAAAACAGATTGGACGGGGTGAAAAATTTTCCCTGGAATTTTTATCTAAAGGTTGTATTCCTGAGCCATTTAATAAACATATTGTTTTTGAGGCTTCTTTATGATTTGTATCTAAAGCCAGGCTTTCCAGCCTGAGTTTTTTGCATTGTCTATAACGGTATAGGGGTTCCATATCCATCTCAACACCTGAAGCAGCAAGTTGAGCAACTGTATGTTGCAACTGGACAAGGGCGGAACTACCCTTTCTATCAGTATAAATGGTAGTGTGGGGTTTTTTGCTTAAAATCCTGTCTATAAGCTTACTTAGTATATTGCCGGCGCCAACTTCAATAAAAATCCTTGCCCCTGCATCATATATTGCTTCAATCTCCTCTACAAACCGGACAGGACTTACAAGTTGTCTGACAAGAAGATCGTAAACGGCTTCTTTACCTTCAGGATAGGGGGCTGCCGTTACATTAGAAAATACAGGTATAACCGGTTTTTTAAAATCGAAACTTCTGATAAATTTTTGTAGTTTCTGTTGAGCGCCCGACACAATCGGGCTGTGAAAGGCACAGGCCACAGCTACCGGGACGGAAGTTATCCCTTCTTCCTTTAATCGTTCCATTGCCTTTTCAACAGAAATATTTGTACCGGTGATAACTGTCTGGAGCGGTGAATTGAGATTGGCAATCCATACATTATCAATGTTTCCTATTACATTTTTAACTTCATCTTCTCCTGCCTTAACTGCCGCCATTGTTCCGGGTTCCGATCCGGCCGCCTCCAGAATAAATCTGCCCCTGGCCTCCGAAAGAAGAGCCAGTGCTTCTTTAGAAAAAACTCCGGCAGCATGCAGAGCAACATATTCTCCATAACTATGTCCCGCCACCATATCCGGTTTTACCCCAAGACGCACAAGGAGTTTATGCACGGCCAGGTCCGCCGCTCCCATGGATGCCTGGGCTATATTTGTCCGGATAAGTTCTCTGTCAACTTCTTTTCTTTCCTCTTGCGAAAAAGAAGGGGGTGGATAAATATATCTGCTTAGGGGTAACGGCAATATCTCATTTAGAAAGCCGTCAAATTCCTCAAATACTTCTCGTACCTGGTCAAAGTTGACAGACAGATCATTAAGCATTCCAACATATTGTGAGCCCTGGCCAGGATATAGAAAGGCAAGCCTGCCCCTTTTTGCGTCAGAGGTTTCTTTATAATAGATTCCGTCACCGGTCCAGATCTCTTTTTTCTCTGCATCAGCCAGGTCAGCCTTTGCCGTTATCAGTTTCTTATTTAGATCATCCAGGGAATCCGCCACAACTGCAAGGCAATATGTCGGCACTTTTTTATCAATAGAGGTAAGGCTGAATGCCAAATCTTTTAAAGAGGGTTTTGCACCGTTTTTCAATGCCTTTTGCAGGTTTTCCATTGCTTTTATAATGTCGGGCTTTGATTCTCCTTTAAAAATAAATACTTCGGAAGGCCACTGGTTGATAGTATATAAAGAATTTCTTTCCTGGAAGGGATCGATATATTCTTCCAGAACCGTGTGAAAATTTGTTCCGCCAAAACCAAAAGCACTCACACCCGCCCTGCGTGGATGATTATTATTAATCCAGGGCCTTGTTTCCGTATTTACATATAATGGACTTAAAGGTTTATTGATTTCAGAATTTGGTGTTTCTACACCAAGGGTAGGGGGTAGTACCCGGTTATACAAAGCCAGTACCGTCTTTATAAGACCTGCAATGCCGGCTGCACATTTTGTATGACCGATCACTGATTTTACCGATCCCAGGGCACAACTTTTAGGAAGCATGGGAGTTTCGGAAAAAAATTTATTGAGGCTGAAGGATTCCGTTTTATCCCCTGCAGTGGTGCCTGTACCGTGAGCTTCTATCAATCCGATGGTTTCAGGATCAATGTCAGCATTTTCATAGGCCCGTTGTAAAACCAGAACCTGCCCTTCAGGTCTGGGGGCAACCAACCCTTTTGCCTTACCGTCGCTTGATGAGGAAATTCCTTTAATTACAGCATAAATTCTATCTCCATCCCTTACGGCATCTTGAAGTCTTTTAATGATTATGGCTGCTACTCCTTCGGCTAAAACTATTCCGTCAGCTTTTTCATCAAAGGGATGACATTTACCGGAAGGGGAAAGGGTTCCCGTTTTACTGAAGCAGGTATAAACATAAGGGCTCATAAGGGTATCAGCTCCGCCCACGATTACCATATCGGCTTCTTTAACCTTAAGTTCCAGAATTCCTGCCCGCAATGCTGCCAGTGAAGATGCACATGCTGCATCAACTGAATAATTTGAACCTCCTAAATCAAAACGATTGGCAATTCTTCCCGCTGCAACATTCATAAGGACTCCGGGAAAAGAGTCTCCAGTCCACTGAGGAACAGCAGTTCCAAGCTCCGAGAGAATTTCTCCCGAGCTTTCCCCAAAAAAATAAGGTAATGCCGAACGAAAGCTATAAAGTTGAGCCAGATCAGCTTCTCCCCCCCCCGCACCAATAACTACCGCAGCCCTTTTACGGTTAAAGGGACGGGTTAGATAGCCTGAGTCTGCCAAAGCCGAATGTACACTTTTTAAAACAAGCAACTGCAAAGGTTCTATGTAATCTAAAGTATTGGGCGGGATGCCATATTCAGATGGATCAAAGGTAATATCAGGAATAAACCCGCCCCATTTTGAATTAATTTTATCCTTTGTCTTATAGTCAGGGTCATAATAAAGTTTCCAGTCCCATCTTTTTTGCGGAATTTCCTCAATGGCACTGACTTTTTCCGTAATATTATGCCAGTATGTCTGGAGATCCGGCGATTTGGGGAAAATACATGCCATACCGATTATGGCAATATCAACTGGCTCACTTTTGCCTTGTATATTTTTGGTACTATTTTTCTGGTTTATATGAAGGTTTTGTAGTCTTTCAGAACTTTTTACAGTGATGTTATGATGCAGTTCTCTCATGGAAAGGATTTTATCCTGTAAGGCTGCCACCTGTCCTATCATATAAAGCCCTTCTTTTTGTTGCTCCGTTTCTTCTATCGTTATATATTCTTTATCTTTGGACTCGCCTTTTTCTTCCATATAATGGGGATTTCTTTTAATTCCTTTCGTAGCTATTTGAAGCCTTCCAAGGTTCATTCTTTCTAATGTTTCTCGAATTTCATCCCCTGTTTTTCCTTGCCTTTGTAATTTTGATTTTTCCCCTTCAAAATAGTCTACATATGGACTATTTATACAACGGACAGCGTGGCCCGGACCTGAAGAAATCAGCACAGTTCTTTTGCATTCAATGGCCTTTTTCTGAAAATTATCCGATATTGCCATGGATTTTACTGCTTCTTTTGTAAATAAGTAAGCGGTTCCTATCAAAATACCCACCTGGATTCCCTTTTGGGCCAGTGTAGCAGCCAGTGCCCCAACCATAGAGGCGGAAAGGGCGTCATGTATACCCCCTGCAAAGAGAATTTTATACGACTCCGTATCGTTCTCTTTTGAGATGTGTTCTAAAAGAACTTCAATGGCAGTCTCCCACAAAATAAAGCTGGATAACGGCCCTACATGCCCGCCACATTCACGTCCTTCAAAAATGAACCGTTTGCCTCCACTCTTAAGGAACATTTTTAAAAGAGGTGCAGATGGAACATGAATATAACTGATAATACCGTTATCCTCGAAATATTGAGCCTGTTTCGGCAATCCTCCGGCAATTATGACAAAGGGCGGGCGATAGCGAAGTATAGCTTTTTGTTGCTCATCTTTAATCTCCTGGGGGGCAAAACCTAAAATTCCAACTCCCCATGGATAACCTGATAAAACATGCCGAGCGTCTTTTAATAAATTTGTTAACTTCTCCTGAACCATCAAACCAAGGGCAAAAAACGGTAGGGCTCCGTTTTTAGCAACTTCAAAAGCAAAATTGGCATTATCACTCACCCGGCTCATAGGCCCCTGAACAATAGGAAAGGAAGTGCTGTGAAATTCTGCAATTGGAGAATTTTCTCTGAAGAGATCCTGCTTCCCCGCAAGCCGGCTGTGCTGCTGTATGGCCTCTGTAAGCCCTTTAAGCACACCTCCTACAGTATGAAATTTATGGGCCAAACTTGATGCAAGAATTGTATCCTGCCCCAAAAAAAGCAGGTTATCTTCCCAGGAATTCCATCCGGCCAGATCAGATAATGTTTTATGCCACTTTTTTATATTTGTATCTGATAGGCCGCTCTCAATAAGTTTTTCCTCTTCTTTTTGAATCTTTTCAATTAAATGAATATTCTGTTTATTATAAACCCTGTAAAGTTCGCCCAATTTATTTCCTGTACAATCCGTTTCACTGCCATCCATAAGCGCAATTCTTGTCTTTATTTGATCAGGCAGGGGAGATTCCCTGGTCAGTAAGAGCTGTGAATCCAGAACTACTCCGGATGCTCCCGCTGCATAACAGGCTGAGGCGGTATGCAAACCTATTCCCCCCTGTACCCAGACAGGGAGTGTGAGGTCAGCTAAAAACCGCTGCAGTAAAATAAAAGCCGTCTCATTGCTTACCCAGCCTCCCGCCTCATTCCCTTTGGCAATTACTCCGTCAATTCCTAGATCTTCCCCCTTTTTTGCCTGTTTAAGACAGGTAGTTTCTAAAATTATCCTGTACTTTTGTTTCTGAAGAATTTTTACCAATGTATATAGATTTTTTATATTCTTGGCAGGCAATACAAAAAATTTAAGGCCCGGGGGCGGAGTGCTGATAATTTCCCTTATCAGATCCGGTGAATAGATATCCACTTTTATTCCAAAGTCCTCTTCACTGTACTTCCCAAGCTTAAAAATTGCATCAAGGGCAACATTTCTATTGTTGACATATTCCAGATCTAATATTCCTATTGCTCCGTTCTTTGCCGCTGCATTAACCATTGCCGGTGAAGGTAGACAAAAAGGGGTAATAATTAAAGTTTGAAAATTTTTCAATATAGAACCTCCCTTTTTAATAGTTTAATTCTTTTTCCATTGTGCAAAAGTAATGCCAACCATAAATAAATATGTAACCAATTGAAAATAAAGTAAAAATTAAATTTTTTATACTGATCATTTTTTCCTGCTGGAGATTTTTAGCCAATACTTTAAAAAATATCTTTCATAATCCAAATTATAAGTATTTATAACTGTCATACATATCCAAATTTAGATAAAGGATGCCGTCCTCTTATTTGTTATCAGGCTAAATTTAACCATTAATAATTAAAGCGCTGTTTTGTCCGCCAATTCCCTGATTTATTGCCATGAACGTACTACATTTATATTTTCGGGAATAATTTGGGACATAGTCCAGATTACATTCGGGATCTGGATTTTCATAATTTATTGTCGGAAGAATTATCCCTTTTTTTAAGGAATACAGAGAAATTATCGTCTCAATTGCTCCTGAGGCACATCCGGTATGACCAAGGGAACCTTTTAGAGAACTCATGGGAATTTTATAAGCATGCCTGCCAAAGACATTTTTTACAGCAATGCTCTCAATCCTGTCATTTTTTATAGTTCCTATACCGTCAGCATTAATGTAGTCAATTTTTTCCCGTGAAATGCCGGCATTTTCGATTGCTCTTTCCATGGCCCTTATCAAGCCGAACCCTAAAGGACATGGCTCAAACAGATGGTAAGCGCTTGCAGCATTTCCATATCCAATTATTTCACCATAAATTTTTGCATTCCTTGCCTTTGCATGTTCAAGTTCCTCTATTACTAAAAAACCGGCCCCTTCACTTGCCACCAGACCATCTCGATAGAGATCGAACGGACGGCAGGCTCTATTTGGGTTTTGTGAAAGGGAGGCCATATTAAGACTATAAAAAGTGAAAATGGTATTTGGAAAAATCAGGGAATCATATCCACCTGCCAATATTATATCGGCATCACCCCTCCCAATACATCTAAAAGCCCTCCCTATGGCATCAGCGCCGCCTGTATAAGTATTTACTATATTATAATTTTCTCCTTTTATATTATATTTTGAAGATAAATAATATATTGCATTATTAGGTAACATTTTTAAAAGAAAAAGAGGATGAACAGAGTTTTGACCGTTCTCGCCAAATTTTCTGGATTTAAATTTCTGAAAATTATTATCCCATGCCTTTAATAAACCACAGGATATATCTTCAGAAAAAGGAGCCCCATCAAATCCCGAACCACCGGATCCGGTAATAACACCAAAGTATTCCGGTTTAACTTTTTTTGTTTCAAGTTCTGAATCTTCAATTGCCATTCTGGCAGCGGATAAAGCAAACTTAACATTGCGAAAAATAAGTTCCAGACAGAATTTGTCATCAATATATTTTTTGTGATTAAATTTATGAATTTCACCTGCAACTTTCACCGGATAGTCATTTGTATCAAAAAAGGTTATATTTTTTATCCCTGATTCTCCGTCAGCAATTTTTTGCCAATTTTCTAAAACTCCCTCTCCTAATGGGGAAACTATACCCAATCCTGTAATTACCGCTCTTCTAACCATAACTTCCCCTTTGTTATTTCAATTTGTATATCTTTCAATTATTATACTGTTATTTTGTCCTCCAAAGGCAAAAGAATTGGAAAGGATAGCGTTCATTTCCCTTTCAGCCGCAAAATTAGAAACATGGTTTAAATCACAAAAGGGATCAGGCATTTCAAGGTTTATTGTTGGAGGAACAATATTGTTTATGAGTGTTTCAACACTCATAATAAGCTCTACTCCCGCTGCTCCGGCAATTAAATGACCTATCATGGATTTATTCGAGCTAATAAGCACCTCATAAGCTTTTTTACCAAATACCTTTTTTATAGCAGAAGTCTCGCTTCTATCATTTATCAACGTTGAGGTGCCATGAGCATTAATATAGTCAATATCATCGGGAGTTTTCCTTGCGTCTTCCAGAGCCTTTTTTATGGAAATATCAAGACCACTCCCATCAGGGCTACAATCAGCTATTCTGTATGCGTTTGAAGAAGTACCGAATCCAGTAAGTTCCGCTAAAATATTGGCTTTTCTTCTTCTGGCATGGGTTAATTCTTCAATGACGACTATTCCCGCCCCTTCACCGATTACAAAACCATCTCTATTTAAATCAAATGGTCTGCTTGCCTTCTTTGGTTCCTTGTTGTTCTTTGATAAAGCGCCAAGAAGGCTTAATCCCGTATATGCGAACTCATTTATAAGGGAATCGCCTCCGCCTGCAAGCATTATATCTGCATCGCCAGATTCAATAGTCCTCATTGCAATACCTATAGCATGTCCACTTGATGAACATGCAGTAACTGATGTATAATTGGGACCTCTGGCATTATAGATAGTTGACAGCATTGTAGATGGTATGTTTGCACTCCGTCTTAACGGCCAGATCCTTCCTAAAAAATTTGAATCATCAAAATAATGCCTGCCGGTTATAAGGGAATCATAAATTTTTTCCTCTCCAAACACCTCCTCGAACTGGGAAATAGAAATATACTCTTCTCCGGTTCCTAATGAGATTCCAAATTTAAATGGATCGATTATGTCTATATCAATCCCTGATGAAAATATAGCCTCTTTTGCAGCAGCAGTTATAAAGAAACATGCTCTGCTCATAAAATTCTGTTTTGCTCCAAAATCTTTAAATACTGAAAAATCAAAGTTTTTTACTTCTGCTGCTATTTTAGTCTTAAAGGTGGAGGCATCGAAAAGGGAAACAATATCCACACCGGAAGTACCCGAAATTAGCGCCTCCCAGCTGTCTTTCACATTGAGTCCTAAAGGTGTAACAGCCCCCATTCCAGTTATTACTGTTCTTCTTTTCATTTTTGTTTTTATTATTGTTTAAATTTAATCGAAGTTAAGGTAAAGCAAAAGTAATGCCAACTAACAATAAAGATACAAACTGTTGTAAATAAATAGAATATCTTGTATTTTTGCATATTGCGGTTCATTATCCATTGGAGACTTTTAGCCAGAAATTAATTAAAAGCCTTTAAAAACGCAAAATTTATAATATCTGTCAATTGATTGGTTAGATTTGGCCAGGAGAATGCAAATCTTTTATGTTTGGTTAAATTTAACCAAAATTATTCTATTACCCGGCCTCATAAATTTTGTACATATAATGGCAAATTAATATGTTTTAAGGGGCCAGTTTTTTAATTTCTATCTTCCTATTATTGAATAATCCGCAAGATTTTTTATAACTACGCATTCTGTTTTAAAAGACGGTTTAATATATATCTAATAAATATAATTTAATTACTTGACAAAAAAAATATATATCATTAACATAATGAATGAGCAATCATTCATTGGCTGAAAAAAATAAATCTTCTTTAAAAACATTTTTTCTTATACAATATGATTAGTTAAAATATCCCAAGGAAAACATTCTAAAATTTGTTTGGTTTATTTACACATTAAAAAACAATAAGAAATTGAAGTAAAATTCATTAATAAGAAAGGAGGATGCACAAAGTAAAGTAATATAAAGAGAAGATTAGAAAAGGTTGAAAAAGAATTAAGTTTATGCAAATATTTAACAGAAAAAAAGGAGGCTTATAATGATTAAACCGTTTGGGTCGGATAAGTTAAACCCATTATATGTTCAGGATGATTCGAAACGCGAGTCTTTGATCAAAGAAGCTGCAAATTTACCTTCAGTTGTGGTATCTTCCGCTGCGGCCGGAAATGCCGTCATGTTGGCGTCCGGCTATTTTAACCCCCTTACAGGGTATATGAACGTGGCCGATGCAAAAAGTGTTGCTGAAAAAATGCAAACAACTTCAGGCCTGTTCTGGCCTACACCTATTATGAACGTAATAAAAGATGCTTCTGCCATCAAAGGTGCAAAACGTATAGCACTTCTTGATCCCAATGTTGCAGGTAATCCGGTACTGGCTATTCAGGATGTTGAGGCAATCGAAGAAATGAGCGAAAATGATATGAAGTTGATAACAGAGAAAGTTTTTCGCACTCTGGATATGAATCATCCTGGAGTTGCGGCTTTCAATTCCGTAGGGAATATAGCCGTTTCAGGTCCTATTCAGGTTTTAAACTACTCTTATTTTATTACCGACTTCCCTGGAACATTTCGTACCGCCACTCAGCTCAGGGATATAATTGCCAAAAGGGGTTGGAATGAAGTAGTTGCGTTTCAGACCCGAAATCCAATGCACAGGGCACATGAAGAACTTGTTAAAATGGCAATGAAAGCTAACAATGCAGATGGTGCTATAATTCATATGTTGCTTGGTAAACTTAAGAAAGGCGATATTCCTGCCGATGTTCGGGATGGTTGTATCCGTAAGATGGTTGAACTATATTTTGAGCCTAACTCAGTTGAAATAGCTGGTTACGGGTTTGATATGTTATATGCAGGTCCTCGTGAGGCAGTATTACATTCCATCTTCCGGCAGAATATGGGCGCTACTGTCCTGATAGTCGGTCGTGACCATGCTGGTGTAGGTGACTATTACGGTGGTTTTGATGCTCAGGTGATATTTGATGAGGTTCCGGAAGGAGCGCTTCAAATTAAAATTTTCAAAGGAGACCATACAGTATGGTGCAAAAAGTGTAATCAAGTGGTTATGATGCGCGATTGTCCCCATGGCAAAGATGACTATATAATGCTTTCCGGCACCAAAGTTCGTGCAATGTTAGCCGCCGGTGAAGCCCTGCCTACAGAATTTGCACGTCCTGAAGTAGCTGCCATTTTAATGGATTACTATAAAAAGGAAGCTGCAAATTAGAACAATAGATATATTATACTAAAAAGTAATTAATGCACTGAAAATGCAATTTAAGCATTCTCAGTGCATCCGGATCCGTCAAGCCTTAATAAGTAATTTACGCCGTAAAACTACCTTTTAAGTTTATAAATTTCTTCTTTTTTAATAACAGAGTTTCCTTAAAAATTTTTATATAACTGCTCCAAGCCAATTTTCCCTCAGAAATAAAGGGCTCTGGCAAAACTCAGGAAACTCCTGTTTTAATGTTTTTAATATCTTTGCCAATATAACTTAAAAATGGTAATTTATTTTATAATAGTTTCCATGTATCGGTTGTAATATATACCTTTTTTAAAAGTCTTGAAAGGTCAGGCAATAATTGCCAATGTTCAATAACCATTAAACGTTCAGACGTCAAACCTTTTTCTGAATCACGTCAACTGATTCTGGTATTAAGTTAAAAAAATTATTTAACAAAATTACAAGTAATGAAAATATTAATTGTAAAACTCAGTTCCATTGGAGATGTTGTTCATACTTTACCTGTCCTCCCCGCAATCTTAAATAAATTGCCAAAAGCAAAAATCGACTGGTTGATTGAGGATGAGGCAACGGAACTTGTCACAGACCATCCCCTTTTAAATAAGGTTATTATTTTTTATCGCAGGCATTGGATAAAAAATTTTTTCTTTGCAGATTTCTTTAAAACACTCAGGGAAGTTAAGGACTTTTTTCACTTTTTAAGGGAGGAAAAATATGACCTTATCATTGATTTTCAGGGACTTTTCAAAAGCGGAATTTTAACCTTTTTTGCAAAAGGGAAAAGAAAGCTGGGATACGATAAGACACGGGAATTGAGCCATATCTTTTTAAATGAAAAAATTCCTCCCTGTAATATAGAAAATCACGCTGTAAAAAGGTATTTGAATCTTCTAAAACCCTTAAATATAGGAATAACAAGCCCTGAATTCCCTCTTCCATGTCTAAATGGGGCTGCAATATGTGTAGATAAACTTTTTTCTGAAGCCGGAATCAACAAATTTAAACCTATAATATCCATAAGCCCTGCAAGCAAGTGGGAAAGCAAGACATGGGGTACTGAAAAGATTGCGGTTCTTTCTGACAGACTTATAAAATATGGAATGCAGGTAATTTATACCGGGAGTGAAAAAGATACTTTATTGGTTGAAGATATAATAAGTTTCATGAAGGAAAAACCGATCAATTTGTGTGGAAAAACATCGTTAAGGGAACTGATTGTTGTTTTTAAAAAGTCAAGACTGGTTTTAACTGTTGATTCAGGTCCAATGCATATTGCCGCCGCCGTACAGACTCCGTTGGTAGCATTATTCGGACCCACATCACCCGGGCGAACCGGGCCATACAGTCATAAAGCAACTGTAATTCAAAAAAATATATCCTGTAGCCCCTGTTTTAAAAAAAGATGCTCCCACAAGAGCTGTCTAAATGAAATTTCCGTGGAAGAAGTTTTTCAACAGATATCGGTTAAAATAGAAGAGGAGGAAAAAATATAAGGTTTATTTGTATTTATCATGACTACAATTTATAATTCTTCATAATAATTCAGGAGGAAAGAATGTCCATAAGCAAAGAATTATTAGATATTTTAGCCTGTCCCAAGTGCAAGGGGAGCATTTACTTAAACAAGGAAGCCAATGGTCTTATATGTGACCATTGTAAATTGCTCTATGAAATAAAAGACGATATCCCTATAATGCTTATTGATGAAGCAAAAAAAATTGACTAAAAGATATGCATAATGGCAAAAATTCTTTTTATCTACCCCAATCTTAATACCCAGGTGGGTTTCAATTATGGCCTTGCGTATATTTCCGGCGTATTAAAAAAGGCGGGACATGAAACCAGACTATTAAATATTAATGAAGACCTGGGCTATCCTCTTGATTTTTCCCGGATAAAATCCGATATAATCTCTTTTTCTCCGGATTTAATCGGATTTTCCGCCCTCACCAACCAATTCAATTATATAGAAGAAATTGCCCGAAAGATAAAAGGAACTTTCAAAATTCCCATAATCTGCGGAGGCATCCATGCCACCATGGACCCTGAGGGGGTTTTAAATACCGGTCTGTTTGACTATGTGTGTGTAGGAGAGGGTGAATATGCCCTCCTTGAACTACTGGAAAGTTTGAAAAAAGGCATTCCCTCATACAATATTCCCAACATCTGGTACAGGACAAAAGGGGAGATTATAAAAAATAAGGTACGTCCCTTTGTTGACCTTAACAGCCTGCCCTTTAAAGACTATGAATTATTTGACTTTCAGAACATTATAAAGGCTAAAAACGGTTGGGTTGGCCTCATGACTTCAAGGGGCTGTCCATTTCGCTGCTCTTACTGTTTTAACCACCAGATGGTTAATATTTATAAAAAAGATCTGGGTATAAAGTCGGAATCAAAAGGGCTGAATTATATGCGCAGGCATCCTTTAAAGGAGATAATATCCGAGATAAAATATTTAAAAGAGCATTATCAAGGTATCAAAACTTTTATTTTTGATGACGACCTCTTTACCTTAAATAAAGATTATATAATTAAATTTTGTGAGGCTTATGCCAATAATTTTGATATTCCTTTTGTAGTGAACGCCCATGTGAAAGTTTTTGACAGGGAAATTGCCGGCCATCTTAAAGAAGCGGGATGCCAGATAGTAAAGTTCGGCCTGGAAAGTGGAAGTGAAAGGCTTAGAAGAAAAATATTAAACAGGCAAATGACTAATAGGGAAATTTTAGAAGCATTTAACAATGCCCATGAGTTTAACCTGCATTCATCAGCCTTTGTTATTATAGGTTTTCCTTACGAAGAGAGAAAAGATCTTTTAGCCACCATAAAACTACTGTCACAAATTAAGCCTGGAAGATTTCGCTGGTCAATCTTTTTCCCTTATATTAATACGGAAGCGTATAATATCAGTAAAAAAGGAGGATTTATTGATTTTAAAAAAATGGAAAGTTTAAGTAACTTCACTGACTGGTCATGTCTTAAATTTTCTCCTTACCATGATCTGTTTATCAAAAAACTGAAAATGGCACTTCACTGGTATGTCAACGGCCTGTCGGATTTTCCGTCTTCATCCACTTATAAAAAATTGGTTGAAGAAATTGAGAATATGGATTTAGAAATGTGGGAAAGATTTTCAAAGGACTTATTCATCAAAGATGAAAAAATCTCAAGTTCTCTACAAAAGGTAGGCAAAGAGCATTACGCTATTAAATATAATGATTTTATGGCTGTAAAGATTGAAAATAGTTAATCCGCAAAAGATAATAATCCGTACCCCTAACTGGCTGGGAGACCTCATTATGGCAATTCCGGCCTTTAACGCAATAAAGCAAAAGTTTACCAGGGCAGAAATTACCCTTCTCATAAAAAAACCTTTAGTAAAAACTTTAAATAATAGTACTTTTTTTAACAACATCATAGAATTCGATCCTGAAAATCTTCACAGGGGTGTGAAAGGCTTTATAAGACTGCTGGGAGAATTGCGCAAAGAAAATTTCGACCTTTGTATACTATTTCCAAAATCTTTCAGTTCTGCAATTATTTTCTTTTTATCAGGCATAAATATTCGCTGGGGCTTTAACTGCAATGCCAGAGGTTTTATGCTTACCAATAAAATTCCGCTGCCCGACAAAATAATTCCAATGGTTGATCTCTATCTGAATTTAGTGGAAGGATTAACAGGAGGATGTCAGGAAAAATCTTTTACTCTTTCTACCTCCCATGAGGAAAAAATGAGATTAGAAAATATCTTTTTTCAGCATAATATGAATAATCAAAAAATTATTTCAATAATACCAGGGGCTTCATTTGGTAGTTCAAAATGCTGGAAAGAAGAATATTTTTCACGACTTGCAGATTATTTAATAGGGGAATATAAGGCTCAAATTCTGATTTTACCAGGGCCCGGAGAAGAAGGGATCGCCAGGGAAATTGCAGGGAAAATGGAAAATAATTGTGTAGTCATTGCAGATCCGCCATTACCCCTGGATATGCTTAAAGCAGCGATAGAAAAAAGCTGGCTTGTTATATCAAATGATACAGGGCCCAGGCATATTGCTGCCGCATTACAAAAGCCGGTAGTGGTAATAATAGGTTCTACCGACCCTGGATATACAGATTATGAATATGATAAAAAGCTTATAATAAGAAAAGAGCTTGATTGCAGTCCCTGTCATCTTAAATCCTGTCCAAAAGAACATGATTGCATGAAACTTATTACCCCGGAAGAAGTTTTTTCCAGAATAAAAGATTTTGTAGGTAAAAGAAGCATGGAAATGTAATAGGATGCTTAACCCAAGTTCATGAAAGAATAAGAGATAGTGTCTAAAATTTGCCGGATCACAAAGGGGCAATTTCTTAAAATCAAGGTTTACATAATTAATTTAACCCAGAATAATTTCCAGTTCATTGCGAGTAAGACGATTTTTTTCCATCAGCCTTTCTACAAGATGGTCTAAGGACTTGCGGTGCTTTCTAAGTTCATCAATAGCATAGATAAGTTGAGAGTTAATAATTTTCTCAACGGACTCTAAGACCTTAATGGCCAATGGCCCGTCATTAAGATTTTTTGGGTTAATAGCCACCTGTCCGATACCTTTTTCCATGCCGTAATCCCTTACCATTAGCCCTGCATAATGGGTTGCCCTTTGAAGATCACCGGCAGCACCAGTGGTAAGTCCATCATCATCTCCGTAGTAAATGATCTCAGCAGCCCGTCCTCCCATAGACTGTCTAATTATACCTTCAAGTTCTGACTTGCTATATATTATTCTATTTTCATCCGCCTCACGCTCTACAAAACCATCAGTTTTACCCCGGGCCACAATAGTGATTTGAACAGGCTTTTCACCACGTAGCCAGCCTATCAAACAATGCCCGGCCTCATGACGCGCCACCCGCAGTAAGGTCTGTGGGTCAGTTTCACCCTTCATTTCCCCCATGCGTATCTGTTCAAAGGCATCTTCCACGGTTTGATCCGTAATAACACCATTACCAAAGGAGGCCTTTCGTCCCGCCAGTTCCACAACACGCTCAAGTTCTGCTATGGTCATATTCGTCGACTGTCCTGCCATACGCTTAATTATCTCGTCGGATACATTCCGTCCCCTTTTCCCCTGAAGGCGATTTTTAAGATAATCAGCACGTGCAGCCCGATCCGGTTTGTCAACTTCGATTTCACGGTCAAATCGCCGCCGCAGGGCATCATCGAGATGTTCGACCAGATTGGCGGCTGCAATTACAATAACGGGCTTTTTCCCCCAGGCCTCGAAACCTTCCATTTCAGTGAGGATGGCATTAAGTGTTTCATCATATGCCCTGTTGCCGAATTCGCCTCGTTTTCTACCTATTGCATCGATTTCGTCAATAAAGAGAATAGTGGGGGCATACCGACGGGCCCTTATAAAAAGATTTCGGACATTTTCAGGCCCGCTTCCAACATATTTGGTAACAAAATTAGTTGCTGCATCTACGATAAAAGTGGTATTACATTCACCGGCCAGTGCCCTGGCCAGCATAGTTTTACCCGTTCCGGGGTGGCCGTAAAGGAGGATCCCCCGGGGAGGTCGAAGGCCCATTGCACTGTATTGACGGGGATTCTTTAGCCAATTTACAATATATTTAAGTTCTAACTTGGCAGCATCCGCTCCATATACATCAGCAAAGCCTATAGTTGGTCGTTCCACATCATGGAGTATCTCCAGGACATCATCGGCATCCATTGCCCTCGTAAGGCGGAAGTTTCGCAGGCGTACCGTAATGCTCCGATCCTGGTTTGAGACATATGGAGCGGTATCAAAAGTGAGGACTTTATGTTGTGAAGCCAGTTCACGTGCCTTGCGTTCCAGGAAAATACATTCGGCTGTTGTTATGAGGGATGTTATAAAGTCGTTCAGGCTGGCTTTCCACTTTTCTGTTTCCGAGGAGAGGAATGTAGTTTCTATAACTCCCCTTGCACCACCTGAGTGTACACAGGTATGAAAAAGTTCATCATCAATACCCGGGCGAACCACATTTTTATTTCCGAATGTGAGGAGATAACAAGGGATTTCAGGATGCTTTTCATGAATCATACGAAGCAGTTCCTGTCCTTTTTTAATGACGTTGGCGGCTGCTGGAACATGGTCAAACTGGTATTGGGTTTCACCTGAGATGGAAGGCGTCACATCATCCTGGTCAGTCTGGCGGAACCAGAGATCCAGCAAAACAAAATCGATTTCTTCCTCTGATAGAATATTGAGGACATCCGGAGTATCATTTGCAATTTTCCATTCCACTTCTGGTATGTGTTTGGACCAGAGTTCACTGAGGAATTCATCAGCTACGAGTACAACCTTTGGCTTTTCCTGTGGTTCCATAAAGGTTTTTATCTCCCCTGGTATAGTATCCAGCGAATCGAGAGCAAATATGATTCTATCAATATTTTCCATTATGGAATCAAAACGTTCAGACTTAAAAAGTCTTGAAATTTGAAACATCTCCGATTTAACAAATGACTCTGCCTGAGAACGTATGGTACGTGCATCTGAAGCAGCACCTTCCCTGAGAACAATGCACATGGGTACAAGGGGACCAAATTCAATATCTTTATAATATTGCTTTTCCAGAAGACCGGCCATTCGTTTCATCTCTGTTGCAGCAATCCGTTCTAATTCGTTAACTCCCAGGTGGTTGAACATCAGGGGATACCCTTCAGCCATACGGGAACAGATGGTTTGAGGGAAAAAAGGTTTTCCGGTACTTTGATCTTTCTCGTTCTCCAGGGCATTTAAAATCGTTTTTCGCTGGAAATTTGTATTGGCAATATGAACACCGGAGGCGTTTGGATCTTCGTACAGCTGCCTGCCAGCATTTGTTGTGAAAATTATAGTAGTATCACAAAAAGATATACTTTCCTCGGTGAATTGGTCCTCTAATACACCATGGTCAAGAATTTGCAGAAAAAGATGAATCACGTCCAGATGAGCTTTTTCAATTTCGTCAAATAAGAGGACAGCATTAGGGTGTTTATTGACGAAACCCGTGAGCCGGCCTGAATTAGCCCCCTGGTAACTGCGCTGCATGCCCGTTAAATAATGGACACTTACCTGGTGATCGGAGTAGCTGCTCATATCAAACCGCTGAAACGGACGTCCGAGAGCCTTAGCACCGCATTCGGCCAGATAAGTTTTTCCCACACCTGGGGGTCCGGAAAAAATAAAAACAGCCTTTGGCCTGTTTCGGTCCGTTTCTGCTGTTGCCACTACTTCTGCACTAAAAAGACCATCTGCAAAAGCGTTAATGGCCTGATCCTGACCAAAAATGTTGTTCTGAAGCCGGGAGCGAAGTTCTTTTAAAGTATGAGCTAATTCACCCATTCCCATAACAGAAATGTCCCGGGCAAAAAGTTCAGCCAGCAATTCCATCACGTCTTCTCTTGAAGCAGTTGGTATTTTCAGGAGATTGCATACCTCCTGGGAAATAGCCATTGCGCCTGCAACATGCCTCAGGTCGATAAGGCCGGGCTCCAGATTGTCAGGTTCCGCTATGGCCAATTCTAATGCAATGGCAAGCAACCTTTTCGCCCCTTGAGAGAAGGGAACATAAATCATGGTAACAGGAGCGTAGTCAGGGGAAACTTCTTTTATGGACTTTTTCAATTCCATCATTGACATTCCCAGAAACTGAGATAATGTGCCTGCAAGCTCATTAAGCTCAAGGGAGGCCGACAGGAAACACTTTATGCCGATTCCATTTTTATCAAATCCATCCTTCCACAAATTGTATAAAAGGTCTTTAAGTCCTTCAGCTCTACCATTAAAAAAGAGAGGTTGTTCTAATTCATCTCCGTCTTTTTTACGTGGAATAGTACGGTCAGCAGAGGGGATAACCGGGATTCTGTCCGGTATCTGGATATGGGGATTGGAATAAAGCACTACCTGATGACAGTTACCGGTCATTGCTTCATGTTGTTCAGATAATCTTTTTGCTTCATCTTCCTGTACAAAGAGCATCACACAGGGAGACCGTTTAACAGTCACAATTTCGTCCTTTAATATATTAATACAAGTGTTTAGATTATTTAAGGATTTATAGAAGAAATGACCTGTAATTACCACAATGTCGGTTTCATTGTCTGATGCTTTACGTATAATCCGGCGCAGCTTTTCTTCAGAAAGATGATCTGGTTCATTTATTTGCCGGGGAAGGATAACCTCCACGGCCGTCCATTTTTGTTGATTTTCCCCTCTGTCCGTATCTTGTCGGGAAATTAACTCACATATCATTGTTTCAAAACATTCACGAACCACTAATTCGTTTTCACCGATAAGTAGCACCGGTTTCATTCTGGAGTGTATAACATAACGCTCCAGCGCATGGGCCTGGACTTTTCGAGACGCTAAGGGTTTGATCTGTCCACTGGATGCCAGAAAGACCAGATCACGTTCTTGAAAATCTTCCTGGTCATAGCGTATGTCATCGGTAACGTCGTTTCCAAACACTTTAACGGAAGTTTCAGCACCCAGTATTTTTTCCAATAAGGCTGAAGGACTTTTTAGAATTGTACGAAGAAAATGGTTAATAGTCACAAAAGGGGTCTGTTCTTTCAATGATAGTTCTTCGGCTTTTATAAAAATCTGCCTTGCCTCATAGGACCGATGGAGCACATTGCCTTTGAAGGGTGAACCCCCTTTACCTAAAGCCTTCCTGAGGTTTTTACGTAGAGATGTTGAATCAATTCCCTGATCTTTTAAAACCGCACGTACATCTCTCAGTTCCTTCTTTATATGTTCCAGCAAATCTGATCCCGGGAATAACTTCTCGAGATACCCGTCCTCAAGTTCCGAGAATTTAAGAATTCCGGCGAGAAGATGTTCGGGCTGAATATTCCCGAATTCAGCTACTATGGCTTCTCTTGCCGCAAGATTCATTATAACCTCAATGCTGGGGGATAACTTCATCAGTCTATCCTTTCGTGAAGTATATGGGATTTGTATTGAATTTCCCAGACATTGGACAGGAATTTCAGGAGACTTAATATCAAAAAGATATTAGACACATGAATTTTTTTGATGATGTTCATTATAAAGGATCCTGACCTTATAATCCTTTGCCAGGTTAATAATGCGGGCGGCACGTTCTTAACATATAATTTTTGTATGGTTAGGCTACCCTTTTTAATGTTGAGTGTGACCATTGAAGACAAGGTTATTTCCTTAAGTAAATACTTGTTTATGTCAACCTTAAACAAATATATAAATTTCTATTAGTTAGTCAAGAATTTAATGATATTATGAATAATATTTTAAGGCAGTTATATAATACATTATGTGTTCCTAATCAAGTGACTATAGGCATTATTGAACTTTATATGGGGATTTGTTAGAAAAAACAGGAAAAATATAGTATGTTATATGAAAAATTAATTTTAAGATCGAATTAATATACCCCAGGATTAACCCATTGTAATGTTGACCCTTAACCTTTACAAACAGAAAGTTTTCCAGCGGGGCAAAAAAGGAAGATAAAAGAGTTAAAGTAAAAGAGCAATATAATTTGAATAAGGAGGCTATTTTCATGTGAATAGAGAGAAAATGAATAAAATGGAAAGGCTTATATCTAACTTTAATAAGGCTAAAATCGGTGTTATAGGCGATATTGTTGCAGATTTTTACGTCTACGGCAAACCTTTCAAGCTTTCAAGGGAAGCTCCGGTTCTGGTAATTCGCCATGACGGAGAAAAGATTATTCCTGGAAGTGCAGGAAATACAATTAATAATCTGGCCTGTCTGGAAGCAAATGTATACCCGGTGGGAATTATAGGTAATGATAAAGAAGGGGAAGCAGTTATTAACTGTTTTGCCGGAAAAAAGGTTGTCCTTTCTGGAATTGTAAAGGATAGATCATGGGTTACTATAAGTAAAACAAGGATAATGGCAGGAGATGACAATACTTCAAAGCAGCAGGTAATCCGCATAGACAGGGAACCAATGAAAAAGATAACAACAAAAATGGAAAAAAGGATAATTTCCAACTTAAAGGACATTGCCGGTGAGATTGATGCTTTAATTGTTGCTGATTACAGCTACAATTTAATTACACCTGTTATATTAAAGGAAATTTTAGCAATAGCCAGGAAAAAAATTGTTGTTGTTGACTCCCATCATCAACTGAAAGATTTTAAAGGAGTACATATTGTCACTCCCAACCAGGGAGAAGCAGAAGAAGCTACAGGAATAACTATAAAAAATGATCGGGATTTAGAACAGGCGGGGGAGAAACTGCTAAAAGGTTTAAAAAGCAAGGCTGTTTTAATAACAAGGGGTAATGCAGGAATGGCACTATTTGAAGTCGGAAAAAATATGAATAAAATACCCATTTTTGGAAGGGATGATATTACTGATGTAACAGGGGCGGGGGATACTGTGACTTCTGTATTGACCCTAGCGCTGGTAGCTGGAGCATCATTAATAAAGGCGGCATATCTTGCAAATTATGGTGCATCTGTTGTAGTTATGAAAAGAGGAACTGCCACTTTAACAGGAGAGGAACTATTAAAAAGAATTAAGAAAGATGAATAAAATAATACAGAATGAAAAAATTTTGATGGAAACCATTGAAAATTTGAAAGCTTCTGGAAAGACAATAGTTTTTACAAATGGCTGTTTTAACTTACTTCATGTAGGCCATATAAGAAGCTTAAAGGATGCTAAAAATCTGGGTGATGTGCTAATCGTGGGAGTAAATGATGATAAATCGATTGAGTATTTAAAACGCGACAAATACCCCCTGATAATTCCCGTTGAAGAGAGAATGGAAATTTTAGCTGCTCTTAGTATGGTAGACTATGTAATCCGATTTTCTGAATTAAGTGCAGATAATTTACTATTAAAGATCAGGCCGCAAATATATGCAAAAGGTACTGATTATACTAAAGATTCTGTACCTGAAAGGGATACTGTCCTATCATACGGAGGGGAAATAGAAATTGTAGGGGACCCGAAAGAACATTCAGTAACGGAATTATTTAACATTTTAGGCCGGCAAAAGGGGGCATAAGATTATTATTGCCTTGTCTTATAACCTTTAAAACAAAGGTAAGGGGCTTTTGTATAGAGAATCCCATATCTGTATAAAATTTGACCCCAAGGCTTTGCGGTATTTTCTTGAGGTAAAATCATTATTAGCATAGCCTGTTAATGCCAAATATTAAAAAAAATGCTTAGACATTATTTGATATTTGATATTATTATTAGCTTATATGAAAAGAGATAATATAGAAATCAGGAGTCAGAACAAAATGTTTGTAAAATAAATTATGCCAACCCCCCCCTGAATTCCTTCTTCTTGCTACTGTATTTTTTTTCATGCTTTGTTACGACCATGGGTCATGCAGGTTATTTGAAATGTATTATATAAATAAAAAGGCCGTAAAGATGAATTTCACTGTTTTTATTATGTTTTTATTGTGCTTGGTTTTAACAATTTTAGCATTCTTGAAAGATCCGCATCTTCCCCTGGAGGGGCTCAAAGAAGGTGGAAACCTTTTTTTAGGTATCCTGCCTGCTATGATTTTTGCTTTTATAGCTGCAGGAATGATTGGTAAGATACTTCCCCACGAACTTATGACACGTTGGTTAGGCGAAGAATCCGGCCTGCGTGGTCTTATTGTAGCTACTTTAGCCGGTTCCCTTACACCCGGAGGACCTTTTATTCAATTTCCAATAGTAGCCTCTTTACTAAAGGCAGGGGCTGGAATTGCCCCGCTCATGGCATATATCAGTGCATGGTCTCTTCTTGGACTTAATCGTTTTATTGTTTATGAACTGCCAATCCTGGGATGGAAGATTTCCCTTTTTCGTATGGGAGTGAGTATGATTTTTCCGATTCTTATAGGTGTACTCACTCGCATTTTATGGGCTCGATTATAAAAGGGTAAAATTACGACATAATTAAATTTGCATTTTCTAATGCAAACCATTTTATCTATTTTGTAAAAAATTTAAAATATGCCGATAAAAACAAAACTTGAGCTTCAATGGAAAATTCTTATAGGCATTACTGCAGGTATCCTTCTGGGCATTATATTTAATAAGGCCTTTGGACAGGAAATCCAATATGGTCCTGTAATTATTCTCAAGCTCTTTTTTAAATACGGTGGAGATATCTTTATTCGTTTACTCTGGATGTTAATCATACCCCTGGTCTTTGCTTCCATATTCATGGCGATCCTTAACATGGGAGACATTAGAAAAATAGGTAGAATTGGGGGAGTGACCATAGTATATTATTTAGTCACAACCGGACTTGCGGTTTTAATAGGTCTTATCCTGGTAAATTTCACCCATCCAGGTCGGGGGGTTGAGAAAAAGGCCTTTCAAGATTTAAAAACAAATACATCAATTTCCAAACAGGTATCCAAAGGAGGTTTAGGAGAAAAAAGCAATACAATTATCATAACAGAAACACTGGTAAATATGATACCCAAAAATCCCATAGGGGCAATGGCAAGGGGTGATATTCTCCAGGTTATCTTCTTTACAATCTTCTTCGCTGTGGCAGCTGCAATAGTTGGAAAGGAATCCGAACCATTAACCGGTGTAATCAATGCTCTGGATCATATAATGCAAAGGGCTGTATCTATTATAATGATAATTGCTCCGTACTGTATATTTCTTCTGGTTACTTCCATCTTTATGGATATTGGGGTTCAAGCTTTAGCCACTCTGATCAAGTATGCCCTGACTGTTCTTCTGGGCCTGCTTATTCATGCCGGTATCACCTTGCCTTTGCTTGTTTTGTTTATAGGCAGGTATAATCCCATTAAACTTGCAAAAGCCTTATCCCCTGCCATATTAACAGCCTGGTCTACGGCATCAAGCGCTGCGACCCTACCCTTAACAATGCATTGCCTTTCAAAACGTGCCGGGGTAGACCATAGGATTGGCAATTTTGTATTGCCCCTTGGTGCTACCATTAATATGGATGGTACAGCATTATATGAATCTGTTGCAGCAATCTTTATTGCGGAATTAATGGGAATCAACTTAACAATAGGAACACAACTGGTTATTTTTATTACTGCAACACTTGCCGCAATCGGAGCTGCTGCCATTCCAGGGGCAGGGCTTGTAACCATGGGAATAGTGCTCACAGCAGCAGGATTACCCCTTGAAGGGATTGGGCTGATTCTTGCAGTTGACCGTATCCTTGATCAATTTAGAACCGCAGTAAATGTTTGGGGAGACGCCACTGCTGGTGTAGTTGTGGGGCGACTGGGAAAAATTGACTTAATTGATAACAAAGGGGGGACATACAAATAATCACTATTTATAAAGATCAAGGTAATGCAAAAAAGCAATTAAAAGGGCAAATGACTATGTGAATATTGTCTCATCCAGATAAGACCAAGCATCCGATTCAATTTTTAGACCTTTTAATTTGTGCCGGGCCGGGGGATGCTATTAATGTACTAAAATAGTAATGATAATAAGAAGGATTTGCATAAAAAATATTTGACTATATATATATTTTAAATGTAAATATAGAAGCCGGAATACAGAAGTTAGAACAAAGGGTTTGTAAAAGAAATTATTCCGATTTCCCCATGAAATCTGTCTTCTATCTTCTGTATCCTTTTTTCATGCCTGGTTGTAACCGTAGGCCATGGAGGGTATTAATATTTCTTTTGCAGTTGAAAAGTTCTAATAGCCATAAAACTATGATTCCTGAAGTTGAGAAAAAGATAGTATCAATTTTAAGGGTACTAAAAGAATCCAGAGAGCCTGTGGGCGCACGGGTGCTTTCCCGAAAGTTACAGGAGTTCGGCGTTAACCTTTCTGAAAGGGCTGTCAGGTATCATCTAAAAATAATGGACGAAAAGGGGCTTACAACTCTTGAGGGAAAGAGAAATGGGAGGGTAATAACTAAACAAGGGATAGATGAAATAAAAAATGCTCGGGTTGGTGACAAGATTGGCTTTGCCATATCCCGAATTGAGATTCTTTCTTTTAAAACAACCTTTGACCCTGAAAAGAAAAGGGGACTTATTCCTGTAAACATCTCCTTATTCCCGCGAGAGAAGTTTAAAAGGGCACTTAAAGCAATGAAACCCGCTTTTTTCAAAGGTATTTGTATTAGTGATTTTATAGCAGTTGCCCATGAAGGTGAAAAACTTGGCGATATAACCGTGCCTGAAGGAAATGTGGGGCTTGCTACCGTATGCAGCATTATAATAAACGGTACTTTACTTAAAGCCGGTATTCCTATGGATTCCAGGTTCGGCGGAATATTGCAGGTAAAAGATAAAAGGCCGTTACGGTTTGTGGAGCTTATCCATTATACCGGATCTTCCCTGGATCCTTCCGAAGCCTTCATAAGGGGTAAAATGACTTCTGTAAGAGATGTGGTGAAAAAAGGGGAAGGGAAAATACTGGCAAATTTCAGGGAAATACCTTCAATCTGTTATACCCTGGTGGAAGAGGTGTTGGAGAAGCTGAAAGGCGCTGGTATCGGAGGGATTATTATGATCGGGGATGTAAGCGAACCGGTTTGCGAGATACCTGTAGATTTGAACAAGGCTGGTATGATCCTGGCAGGCGGATTAAATCCTGTTGCTTATGTTCAGGAGATGGGAATAGAATCGGAAAACCTTGCTATGAGTACCTTGATTGATTACGGTAAAATGATAAGGTACCCTGAGTTCCTGAAGGAATTTTCCCCTTGATAATTTTTTGTTCACACATTTGTGGTATATCTTTATCCCCTATAGAAGCCACCAGGGAGTGGTAGTAACAGCTGATTCTTTCCCAACAATATCTTCTTCTCTGTATATAATCCGAAAAATGTGTTTGCATTTTTCGGATTAATAGGTGATAAATGTTGCTTTTAAATTTTCTGTGTACCAGGTTATCTGAAATATTAAAGTCTGATCAGTTCAGCCTATTAATACGGGAGTCAAATTCTTTATAATGAAACAAATTACTATAATCCGTTAACCCGGCCAGGGCTCTGGAATGTACCCTGATACCTGTTTCTTCCAGAATTGCCACAGGGTTTAATCCACCTATCACGACAGCCCCTACCTGTCCCTCACTAACAGGTATCTCAAGAACCGGCTGTCCGGGCCATCCTATAATCATAAAGCCTCCGAGACCGATTTTTTCAAGTTTTCTTGCAAGCTCAATGACCTGATCCCTGCTTTCTCCCGGTACTTCTCTAAAACCTGCCCCGATACGGCCATTTCCTGTTATAGTTGCGCCGGTATAATCAGTCATCCCGCTTCTTATAAAAATTTCAAGGGGGTCTAAACTTGTTCCGTCGTAGTTGATTATTTCCGCAAATCTTAAAGGTTTTTTCTCTTTAAGTTCTAAAAGGGCTCCAAATCTTGAGATAGTGGGGATGCCGTGATGAAGAAGCACTCCGTTAAGGGTTATGGAGCATACTGTGCCGATTCCTACCATTCCTTCAGGAACAGGTATTTCACCAATATGCTCGCCCGGTCCCAGAAGAGACAAGAGTTCTCCCATGGCATAGCCTTCTTCAAACACCCTCTTTATAAGAGGAACAGCTATCTTAAGCTTTTCTTTCTCAATTATACTCAGGTTAATCACTACCGTACCTGTTTTTGCTGCAAGATCAAAATTCATCCGGTAGGTCATCTGGTCGATTTTGGCTGATAGAAACCCAACTTTTTCAATTATCCTTGCAGTTTCAAGTTCTTTTTGCCCTGGGGCTGTTATACGCCTGCCCCTTCGGCCAAAATTTTCAGTGAATCCCGCTTTATCCATAGCCAGAAGATGAAAACGCACGGTGCGTTCACTGATATCATGTCCCATTGCCATAAGCCGTTCTGTAATTTCCGGGCTGCCAAGGGGTTTGTCATTTTCCTTTAGAAGCCTCAGAATTGCCAGTCGTTTTTTCTCGGTTTTTTCCCTCATTAGTTAAACCTTTACTATTAGTGTTGCCGATAGTCAATTACTAAAATAATAATTTTGCCAATATAAATTATAATAAATTATTGCTAAAAAATGGGCAAGGACAGAAAAAAACTATATTCATAGTACTAAAAAGACAAAGTAATAAACTTATTTTATATATCCTTTCGAGCAATGGCATTTATCTTTCCATTAAAATCGTTTTCTTTAATTTAATTAATATGCCAGCGTTATCGAAAAGGCTCATAAATCACTGACCTGACTCTATTGGCTCCAACGCTTGATTCTAAAGGATTATCTCTGAAATTTCTTTCTAATTTGGTAATCCTTAATCTTCAGAGGTACTTGCAAAATTATTAAAATGAATAATTTTCTTATTACTTAAAAGGGAAAGAAAATAGCTGATGACCTCCTAATTATGATAAAATAGAGGTATAAAGAAGAAGGAGGTCATCATGGTAAAATTATTTAATAACCTATCACATTACTGGCGAAGAATACAACTAAATCTTTTCCCCTGGTTAGAGGAAGAAATTGGTGAACTGAACGAGAAACAACAACAACTTGTTGCCACTCTGGAGCTTGTACGAGTTGAGGAATGTATACAAAGCAGATATGGTTTTCGGGGTCGACGGCGTAAAGAACGTGCTGCCGTGGGACGTGCTTTTGTTGCTAAAGCTATATATAATATGCCAACGACAAGGCATTTATTGGATCGTTTATTGACAGACAAAACAATGAGATGGATTTGTGGATGGGAAAGGAAGAGTGATGTACCGAGCGAATCCACATTTTCCAGAGTTTTTGCGGAGTTTTCCGAGAGTCAATTACCCGTGCGTGTCCATGCTGCATTAATTGAGAAGAAGCTTTCAAATGAACTTATTGGACATATTTCACGGGATTCTACTGAGATTGAGTCACGGGAAAAACCGAAGAAGAAAGAGAAGGTCAGGACAGAGTCTGGTGGAGATGAGCCAAAAAGGAAGCGAGGTCGTCCTAAGAGAGGAGAAGAGCGGGTTAAAGAACCGACACGATTGGAGAGGCAGCAAACCATGACATTAGAGGAGATGCTGGAAGATTTACCCAAAGATTGTGATATTGGCAGTAAGAAGAACAGCAAGGGGTATAAAGAGACCTGGATTGGATACAAGCTGCACATAGATGTTTCAGATGGTCAGATTCCCATCAGTTGTATTTTGACTTCAGCATCGTCTCATGATAGTCAGGCGGCATTACCACTGGCAGAAATGACAAACCAAAGGGTTACAAATCTGTATGACCTGATGGATTCAGCATATGATTCGCCGATTATTAGAGGACACAGCAAATCTTTAGGCCATGTAGCGATAATTGACATCAATCCTCGAAGGAATACGAAATTAAAAGAAGACCTAAGGACAGAAGCGAAACGTCTTGAAATTCTTCATTTTGAACGACCTGAAGACCGTCGTTACAATGAGAGGACAAGCATTGAAAGAGTGAATGGCCGACTTAAGGATGAATTTGGAGGAAGAATGGTGCGAGTTCGAGGTCATACCAAGGTGCTGACACATCTTATGTTTGGAATACTGGCTTTAGCAGCCGATCAATTATTTCGGCTTATTATGTAGTTTTTTTAAAATTTGTACAATTTAGCTCTTGAAAGACGCTAAAATAAGGCGTAAGGATAAGTTATGCTTAAAAAAAGCAGCAAAATTTACTAAAGTTTCTATTTTTTCTAAATTAAATATATTATTGGTAAATTTAAGTGAGTTTATAAATAAAAGTGTCATATAATGACTATCATATTAAAAATATAAATTATTTTGCATTTGAATTTTGCAAGTGGCTCAACAGAATAAATTATTGGAGGCAAACAACAAAGCACTGGAAAAAAGGCTGGCTAAATTAGAGGCTCAATTTAACGAGAGGTAATAACGACATTGGAGATATCGCTTAGCCATCCTGCAAACTTTTTTAACTGAGATGTTGAAAAAGTCATAAAGGCTGGGGAGGTATTACCAGGAATGAGAAAGATTGAAATAATACCCATCGCAAGGAAAAAGTCAAAACGAAGGGGAATACCTGAAGAATGGATAATAGAAACGATAAATTTTCCCGCTCAGATTGTTGAAGGATATGGAGAGCGTAAAGTCGCTCATAGAAAATACCTGCGTGAAGGCAGAGAATATTTGCTGAGAGTAGTTTATGAGGAAAAAGAAGAACTGAATAAAGTCATTACTGCCTACCTGACTTCTCAGGTAGAACGTTACTGGAAGGAGGAAAGGGATGAGGATTGAATATGACCCAAAACATGATGTACTGAATATTGAATTTATTTCCGAAGAATCAATTGTTGAATCTATCGAACTTGAAGGAATTATCATTGATTATTCAAAAGACAGAAGGATTGTGGCTATAGAAATCCTTGATGCTGGAAAGCGAACTACAAAGAATCCGTTAGATCTACTCGATCTCACAATTGTCAAAGAAAGGGCTTTGGCATAAATAAGGCTTACGGTGAATGGCTGATCATTAAGCATTGAAGAGTGATAAAAAAGCAATGAAGAGTTAAGAATGTTATAAAAACAATTAAGAGTGAAGAATTAAGAATGAAAAATGAAAAAAATAACTCTTTAACTCTTAACTCTTCATTCTTAACT
>JAXHUS010000344.1:0-5858 GCA_034189305.1 Thermodesulfobacteriota bacterium
CACATTTCTTTTTTACCCCTGTTTCTGCAGGATATTAAATCGTTCACAATTAACCTCCATTTATCAGCTTACATTCTTAACAGATACGCTGTTATAGTAAATAAATTTTTTTGATTATAACATAAAAAATCTCAGCTTCTGTTTCATTACCCCTGAGAACAGGCAAAAGATCTATTCCGTAACGCTGCTTTTTTTAAAATCATAAGGACGATCGTCACTGAGATCAACTATGGTATAAGCAAGTTTGTCAATACCTTCATTCTCAAATAATTTTAAAATCTTTAAGTTTACATTTTCCCTGATCTGCTCGTGGTCAGCCCATACGGTTGTTTTGGTAAAATAGTAAAGACGGATGATGCGGGAATTGCCTTCCAACTCACGGAAATTAACCATATGAAATTCCTGGTGAATATCTTCATCCAAGGTCAAAATTTCTCGAATGCCTGCAAGTATCAGTTCAAGTTTCCCTGCTGAAATACCATCAACCGTGAAATTATATTTTACCCGCCTTTTATACATGCGGGACCAATTTTTGATTATACTATTAGCAATAACTGCGTTGGGAACAACAGAAACGGTTTTGTCAAAATTGCGAAATTTTGTACTGCGAATACCGATCTCCTCTACATCGGCATCGATAACTTTCCCTTCGTCAAGCTGGACCCAGTCCCCCTCACGAAAAAGATTGTCTATATAAATGATCCCGCACCCGAACCAGTTGGCAATAATATCCTTAAATACCAGACCCAGGGTAAGTCCGATACCGCCGGTCAACCCGAGAAGGGCGGCGGCGGACATGCCAAGAAAAATTTCAGCACCTTTAATTACTACAATAACCACAGCCGCGATTTTTATAACTTTTTTTAGATACGGAACCAGCAAATCGTCCAGTTCAGTCCTGGTGCGCCCTGCTATTTTTTCCAGGTAACCGGTGAATACATCAGCGCTGCGGTAAACTATCCAGCAGATGACCACAACCAACCCGAAATCCAGAATAGATTGTAGAATCCTGTCTATGGCCGGATTTATATAAGGGACCAGAATCAGCCTGGTAATTACCACTCCGATAAGAAGTATAAAGAAACTCATGGGCGGGTTCAGTATATCGATAAGGGCGTCATCGAGTTTGGTTTCTGTTCGCGCTGTCAACTTTCGAATATACTTGAGAACCCATACTGAAAACATCTTGCGAAAGAGTAAGGTTATAATTAGAATTAAGGTAGCAATGACAAGTTTTATTCCGGGAATGCCCAAAATCGTAATATCCGGGTTGATGAAGTCAATAACTTCTTTCATTATCCTTTCCTTTCCCTTTAAGTGAATCACCCCGATCGCAGGCCGGGGCATCTAAAAAAAATTAAAAAATTGGCCATTCATCCCGGTGGGCAGCACAGGGTATTCTGGCAAAATTTCATAAAGCTTTTATTAAAGTAAACAGTGGGTTTTGCAAAAGCCATATTTTTATTATTAACTCAGGTTTAGCCTCCCTTTGTCAAGGGGTAGATTAAAATTCATTAAATTCATTTATACCTTTTGCTAAAAAATTGGGTCTAAAGATATCCTAAAAAACTTCAATGCATCCTTCTTTTTCCATTTGGAAGCCGTCCGGGGATTCCTTCCCTTAAGGAACAGGAATAGTTAAATGAATTGTCTGCGTTTTTCAGAATAGAATCGGGGCTTGAAGTGGTGATCAAAAATGAAATCATTTTTGCCACCGGCTATACCTAAAAAAGGGGCTATTATTTCCAACAATCTGTGCCGGGTCACCCTTTTGTTCTGCCGTCACCGTCTTTGTCTATAAATGGATCCGTTAGAAAATTTTTTTCTGGTTCTATTATCGATGAGGGAGATGTTGATATTAAAGTGGGAATTGCATTTTTTATTAATCCCCATCATTTTTTCAACCCTTTTCCCCCGGAAGTCGCGCTGTCTCGAACAGAGATAATACCGCCGACAACGCCTTGATAAACTGTCCCATTAGGTCCTATCGCCAGACCACCAAAGGCATTATTTTTTAATGGACCCGTACCTGTAAGAACCCTAAAAATAACTTTACCGGTATGGAAGTCAATAGCAGTCAGGTACCAGGCATCGACCGGATCGTGAACCCCAAGGAGTTGGGTATAGGTATAAATAAGTCCATTCTCTGTAGAGAGTTTGGAGACCGTAGTTGTACGCACATTGCTGACCCACACTACGTCACAGCCAGAGCGATCCTCTCGCACATCTATGCGAGTCAACCCTGAAGAGAGGTTTCGATAATCGTCCAGAAACTTTCCCGCATTGTATATGTTTTGGACGATAATACTATTGTAGTGGCCGATCATCGAGACATCCACAGCACTTGCTCCCGGCTCGAAAAGGGGAACTTTGCCCACAAACCGTTCTCCCAATATATGTTTACCACGGCGGTACACAAGCAGGTTTACCTGATAATCTGCATTATCAGTAAAAGTTATCAGGTCATCACCCAGCAGAGTCGGTGTAGACCCAGAACCCAGTGCAAAAGTTCCGGGTTTGGGAATTGTACCCCGGTCATAGGGAATCCGCCAGGTGTATCCTGGCCTTCGACTAAAAGGAGAGATTTCAAAACGATATGCAGCTTCACTGGTAAGTATATAAACTCCGTCTTCTGCTACGGCAATTCCGTTTTCAATCAGTTCACCCACCAATTCAGTGGTATGGATCGTATGATCAACATAATCGATATATCCTACAATTCCTTCGGAAGATACAAACCATACATTGCCGTTCCAATCGTATTGAGTATCAATAAGGAATTGATCTCCCGGGAGGAAAGACTGTAAATCAATAGAACGGGTCAATACCCATCGTTGTTGTCCCTGGGAATCATCATGTAACTGAAATTCCTGAAAATAGTTGTTCTGTGTCCCCACAATAGCCTTTCCATGGGAATCAAGGTGGAAGTAAGCTCCATTCACTGAAACTCCCTGATCACCAGCTCCACCTGTGAACATTTTTTTGAGGTCAAAGGGGATTGGGTAGCGGTCAATCACCTCAAGTGTATCAGGGTCAATAGCAGTGATTCCCATGCCAATAATTTCAGGATCAAAAGATACTGCCGCCAGCCTGCCATCACCATCAAACATGATAATAGGGCACATCCCGATGAAACTGCTATGCACATGGGGATTGATACCGAGAGGGCCTGCAAATCCATCTACATCAGAATTGTAAGAATCTGAGTGTATACCACTCACTGGTGACAGAAGGGGATGTTGAGGAATCTTTTTAGGCGGCAGAGGCCTGGGATAAGCCGTCTTGCCTATAAACACAGGAACACATCTGACACCCGGGCCGTCAGGGATCTGCATGCTGTGTATATTACTCAGAAAAAATACAATCAGGAATGCTATTGGTAAAAGCTGTTTTAAACATAATACAGGACACTTCATTCTTTATCCTATATTTACCTAAATTTTACAGTAAAAATCAACTATGGCCTGAAAATCCCTATGTAACGCTTATTTCACGGTTTTATTCCTGGGAATATTTATTAATATGCCTTTTCATAAAATCGTTCCAACTGCTTGTTTCACTGTGGTTTTCTGCTTCTTCTTCGGTGCCTACCGTAAAATCTGGGTTAAAAGACCATCATTAAAATCTCTTTTATCTTTGTCTAAAACTTGATTATATTAATTGATCAACCTGGTCTGGAATGGAAAGTAACATATCCTGAGAGATACTTATTATTAGCATATAGGTACGACTATCGTGTTATCCTGTAATATGCCATCCATATGGGTAACGCAGTATGGCATACGGAAAACTGCTTTTTAAATGTTAGATTCATGTAATTTTCTGATGTCATCAGGATATTCTGAAATGATCCGCGTCTGACCGCCGGACTTAAGGATTATCTCACAGGCTAATTCGAAGAAAACCGCTTTCTGTATTGCATCATTAAAATTTTTCCCAACGGTAACCTGGCCGTGATTACACATAAGCACAAGATCATGATCCTTCATTGCCGAGATGACTGCTTCAGCAAGATCTTCAGAACCTGGATGCATATACGGTACTACTGCCACAGGACCAATATAGTAAGGGATTTCAGGGATGACAAAACAATTCATTGTTTCAGGGGAACGACACGCCAGGGCAGTGGCAAATGGCGATTGAAAGTGCAGTACAACGTTCATGTCTGAACGCTCACGCAGAATTCCCGTGTGAAAGCCGATCTCAGCGGAGGGCTTTTTATCATTGAGCGGAGTGCCGTCTGAAATTCGGCATACGGCAACCTGGTCTTTGATAATGTCGGCCAACCATGTACCGCTTGCACTTATCAGCATATGCTTGTCATCCACCCGCCAGGATAGATTTCCGCTGCTGCAGCGAACCAGACTATAAGCAGCCACTCGATGGGAAGCGGTGATAAATTCTTCAAAATTCTTCTGGGAAATATCTAACATTACTGTGGTCCTGTTGTTTTTATTTTGCTTGAAATAACCATTTTAAAAGGCCTTCGACTCTATTGCTTACTCGTTTTTAAAAATATAAAGTCAACAATTATCATTGCTAAGAATTTAACTGGTTTTTTAATCCATACCTCATATTACCCGTTATTGTCAAGAGTAAAACATTTTCATCCTCTTGATGGGACTATTTTCAATAATTATAAAACCAAAAATTGTAACAGCAATTTTTGCTAAAAATTCAAAATGCAAAATATAAATAGCAAAGAAATAAAAAAGTGAAATTAAATTTCACCCATTTCCCATTTCCCTTTTCCCTTTTCCCTTTTCCCTTTTACATTTTACATTTTACATTTTACATTTTTGCATAACCCGAAAAATACAAACGCATTTTTTGGGATAAAAGATCGGCCTAAAAGGAGCCATATTATTTATTACATACCTTTTTAAAGTTAGCACTTGAAGTTAGTTAAAACATGTAAATTCCTATACAAATAAAAAATGAAGGAAAAGTATTGCCGGTTAATAAAATTTCTTGAAAATAATAATAGATCAGGTAAAATAAATCACTTTTCCACTTAATAAAAAATGAAGATTTGTCGAGGGTATATATAGAATTAAAAATAATTAAAATATAACCATATAAAATTAAAAAGTAATGATTTATTAATAAAAAGGAGTTTAAAAATGGATGTAATTGTAGAAAATCCCAATCGCATTGATAGTGCGGAAATTATTGTGGGCATTCCTTCCTATAATGAAGCAGATTCAATTTCGTTTCCCACAGATGTAGCAAGCCGGGGGCTTATTGAATATTTTTCAGATAAAAAATCAGTAATTATTAATGTGGACAATAATTCACCCGATGGAACAAAAGATGTCTTTTTAAACACCCCGACAAAAGTCCCCAAGATTTATATCTCCACCCCTAAGGGAGTGAAGGGAAAGGGAAACAATTTTAAGAATTTATTTGAAGCCGCTGTTGAGCTTCATGCTAAGGCAATAGTTGTGGTGGATGCGGACCTGAAAAGTATTACCCCCCAGTGGATTCAATACCTGGGGGAACCACTCTTTGCAGGTTTTAACTATGTTACCCCTATTTATCTTCGTCATAAATATGATGGTTCCATTACAAATCATATAGCCTACCCCCTGTTAAGGACCCTTTTCGGACTCAGAGTAAGACAGCCCATCGGAGGGGATTTTGGATTTTCGGGAAGACTGGCAAGGGCCTATCTGTCAGAAAAATTATGGAATGAAAAGATCGCCAATTTTGGTATTGATATCTGGATGACTACCACTGCAATAGCCCGACGTTTTAAAGTGTGCCAGACTTTTCTTGGAGCTCCCAAGACTCACCGGGCCAAAGATCCGGCCAAGGATTTAGGCCCCATGTTTACCCAGGTTGTCATGACATTTTTT
>JAXHUS010000345.1:0-2212 GCA_034189305.1 Thermodesulfobacteriota bacterium
CAGCGGGGGCTTTAGCCGTTGACCGTAATACAATGCTTGTTTCTTTTGATAAGGAAAAATGTATTGCATGTGGGCTTTGTATCCCTGTTTGTTCTTACAGGGCAATGGTGGTATCTTTTTGAGAATCGTAACAGTTTATAGGGATCAATTGACAGGATTCTGGAAAAGAAGAAAAAAGACAGGGGGAGGATCGGAATAATTTATTTTTTACAAACTCTTAGTTCCGGCTCCTTTATTCAGACTTTTGAATGCCCTATTTTCATATAAACTTAAGTTTTTACATTGATGGGAAATAAAACCTGTTTGCTGACCCCTGATTCCTGCGAACCGTCAGCTTAATTACATATAACATTTTGCCTTGAAAGAAAAAAGAACAGTCTTAGTGGCGTTAAGCGGTGGTATAGATAGTAGTTTTGCAGCATATCGGCTAATCAGAGAGGGGTACAGGGTCATCGGCATTACAATGCAATTCTACCCCCTAGATAAAGGCAGATCTGCAGAAACCTATTTAGAGGAAAAAAGAATTGCGGACATAAAAAAAATAGCGGAAAATTTAAGGATACCCCTTTATATACTAAACCTTGAAAAGGATTTTCACGATTTTGTAATAGAATACTTTTTTCAGGAATATCTTTCCGGCCGGACTCCAAATCCCTGTATTATCTGTAATCAAAAAATAAAATTCGATACTCTTTTAAATAAAGCCCGTGAATTTCAATCGGAATATATAGCCACCGGTCATTATATTTGTACAGGAAGGGATGAGAAAACCGGCAGATTCACTCTGAGTAAAGGTAATGACCATTTTAAGGATCAGAGTTATTTTCTTTTTTTACTGACCCAGGAACATTTGGAAAAAGCAGTTACACCCCTTGGGCAATTTACAAAAAAGGAAGTTAAAGATTATATTAAATATGAGGATTTTAAGGATTATATAAGACCTGAGAGTCAAGAAATTTGTTTTATTCAGGAAAAAAACTATCATAATTTTATAAAAACAAAGAGTTTTATAAAACCCGGAAATGTTGTAGATTCAGAGGGAAGAGTTTTGGGAAGACATAAAGGCATACCGTTTTATACCATTGGTCAGAGAAGGGGGCTGGGAATATCTGCAGGTAGTCCCATTTATATATTATCCATAGATGAAAAAGAAAATACGATTATTGTAGGAAGAGAACAGGGATTATATAAAAAGGAACTTATTGCGGAACGAGTAAACTGGGTAAGCATAGAACCACCTAAAAAATCTTTTCCGGCAAAAGCTAAAATAAGATATAAACATCGGGAAGATGATGCCGAAATAACTCCTTTTGGTGAAAACAATGTGAAGGTTATTTTTAATAGGCCTCAACGGGCTATAACCCCTGGACAGGCAGTAGTCTTTTATAAAGATAATCTCTTGCTTGGGGGAGGTTTTATAAAAAAAACAGCTATATAGAAAAAATGTGCTGAGTTAATGAGACAGATTCGGCTGTATTTAGACACTAAAAAAATTTGGATAAGATAAAGACTTTACACAAAATACTAAAAGAAATGGAAAGTGTTTTAGTTGCCTTTTCCGGTGGTGTTGACAGCACTTTTCTCCTGTATAATTGTAGTCTTATTTTGAAGGATAAAGTTCTTGCAGTTACTGCCGCTTCCCCCCTCTATCCCGAAAGAGAATTAAATAATGCAATAAAAACGGCAAAAAAGATTGGCGTTGAACACCATATAATTAATACGGGTCAGATGGAAAAAGAGAATTTTAGGAAAAATTTTCCTGACAGATGTTATATCTGTAAAAAAGAACTTTTCAGAAAATTAAATGAGGTAGCAAAAAAGAGAAAGATTAAATGGGTAATCGATGGATCTAATTTTGATGACGATAAAGATTTTCGTCCCGGGATCAGGGCAGCAAAGGAATTTAATGTGAGAAGTCCGTTAAGGGAGGCATATCTTAATAAAGAGAAGATCAGGCTTTTTTCAAAAAAAGAAGGTCTTGAAACCTGGAACAAACCAGGTTTTGCATGTCTTTCTTCCCGTCTTCCTTACAAAGAGGAAATTACAGAAGAAAAATTACAAAGGATAGATGCCGCTGAAAATTTTTTACTGGATTCAGGTTTTGAGGCGGTTCGTGTTAGAAACTACGGAAAGTTAGCAAGAATTGAAGTAAAAGCAGATAACATAGATAAAATCCTTCAAAAAGAGACAAGGAGAAAAGTTGTTGATTATC
>JAXHUS010000346.1:0-5088 GCA_034189305.1 Thermodesulfobacteriota bacterium
ACCGGGGATAGCTCGTAATTGGCGAGAGATAATCCAATCTTGTATTGTGCGAAGTTCCATAGGAGTTTTTGTATCACTTTCCAGGGTATATTGATAAATTTCTCCTAAACCAGTACTGATCGGCCCCATCTCAGGTTCAATACCTTCAGGGAGATCCTTTTTGGCCGTTTGAAGACCTTCGAAAACAACCTGACGGGTAAAATAGGTATCATAACTATCTTCAAATACAACAATTACCTGGGAAAGACCATTTTTTGAAAGGGAACGTACCTCTCTTACACCGGGCAGGCCGTTCATCTGAATTTCAATGGGAAATGTAACCTGCTGTTCAACATCTATCGGAGCAAGTCCCGGAGCCTCGGTGAGTACCATTACCTGTATATTGGTTACATCGGGAAAAGCATCTATAGGTAAATATTTCCAGGAATATGCCCCAAGAACAACAATGGTAAGAACAATAAAAACAATTAAATAGCGTTGTTTCAGTATAAAGCTAAAAAATCCTGACATATTAAATTTCCTCCCTTTTTTTTAATCTGCGCAACCAGCCCCCATTTTTGACCGCAACACATCGGATTTTAAAATAAAAGAACCGCTCGTTACAATTTCTTCATCCGGTACAACACCCTGTATGATTTCGATAAAAGGTCCAAAATCTTTTCCTGTTATCACCCTGCGTCTTATAAAATAATTTCCCTTCATCTTTTTAAAAACAAATTGATTACCTTCATCATGAAGCAATGCTTCTTTAGGAATAGCCAGAATATTTTTCCCTTTGCCGGTATGCATGTCGATTTTACAAAACATTCCCGGCCGAAGAAGAAAGTCTTTATTATGAACCCTGATCCTGACTTTTACGGTTCGGGTTACCTCATCGGAGACAGCTCCTATATAATCCACTATTCCTTCAAATGGATAATCAGAAAATGCCTCAACGGTAATTACTGCATGTATTTCCCCCTGAGACTCGGCAGCAAGCAATGTTTTTAAATCCCTTTCGTAGATATGTGCCCATATCCAGAGAGATGATATATCAGCTATTATCATAATCTCATTCTCCGGGGTAACAAATGCACCCAAAACAACATTCTTTTTGATCACCGTACCATCAAAGGGGGCAGAAATGGTAATACTGCTTTTTGGGGGATTACTATGCGTAATTATCTCTTTGATTTCTTGTTCTTTCAATCCGTAAAGCTCAAGCATTCTTTTAGCTGTTTTAAATTCTATTAAGGCTTTATCGAGCTCTGTTTTTGCATCTAACCATTCTTTTTGGGAATTAATCTGTTTTTTATACAGAATCTCTTCTCTTTTAAAAGTCTTTCTGGCCAGATCTAAATCAGCATAGGCTTTTCGTAATTCAGCCACTGTTTTGCCCAGGGCAAAACTATCAATCGTAACAAGAGGGTCTCCGGCCTTAACTTGAGAGCCGTAATCAACATGAACCCTTTCCACATTTCCACTTGCTCGCGACCGAATAAGGACGGTACGGTCCTCATTAACTTGAACTTCACCGGTTGTATGAATCACCCCATCCATGTTTCGTAATATAGCTTTCCCAATCTTTATCAAGCCACCAGATTTCCCCCTACTAATCAATTCTGGGCTAATGGATACCACACCTACCTCATACCGGCAATTATCGCATTCAATTGTCTTTTTGTTATGTTCACACAATATCTTTTGAATTTCCTCAATAGACATCTCCAGGTCACTTCCTTCTTCATGCCCATGTCCTTTCTCATGCCTTTTACCATTTTCGCATTCGTGATCATGATTATTTTTTATTACATGATTGGTCTGCTTTAACAAATCTTCAGCGGATTTAGTTTCAGAACATCCTATATTGAATAGTATGGTTATTACAACTCCAATTATCAGAAGAAGCTGTTTACACAAAATGTTCATTTGTTATTCCTCCTTTCTAATGAATGGGATATCTTTTTTAAACTGATGGTCTCCCACCAGCCGTTCTATTTCCACTGAAGCTTTATGAAATAAAACCAATGATTCAAGGTATCGTTTCTTACTTTCAAAGAAAGAACGTTGTGCGTCCAGAACCTCAAGGTAACTGAATTTGCCATAGTGAAATCCCTCCTGCATGGAGATAAAAACCTTTTTCATACCGGGAAGGATATTGTTTTTCAGGGCTGTTGCTTCATTGAAAGCTGTAGTTGCTTCCTGATAAACTGTGTTTAACTCTTTTATAAGAGAAATTTCAGTTGCAAATTTTTCCCTTTCCACCTGGGATAAACTCTGCAATGCTTCCATGATAGTGCCCTGGTTTCTGTCAAAGACCATTAACGGAAAAGAAAATCCCATTACATAAACATAATCATCCGTTTCTTCAAATTTTCTAATACCGCCGGCAATCTCCAGGTCAGGATATTTCTTGGATTTTTCTGCGTCTACAAGGGCCTGACGATGTTTTTTTTCACTTTTCCAGCGGGCCATATCAGGATTTTGGAGGATTCCTTTCTTTAGCTCTTTAAGGGGAAGCAGGGGGGCAAGTAATTCCAGATTGCCCTCAACGTTTTTAAAAGAAAGATTTTTGCTTCCCCATGTTGCAGCCAGCTCATTTTTTGCTGAAATAAAGTCTTTTTTAGCGCGGTTTAACTGGATTTCCTGGGTCATTAGGTTCGCCTTTGCCTTTATTTCCTCTAATGGCGTAATCTTCCCTGCATGTACTTTTTCTCTTACAATGTGATGGACTTTTTCCGCCAACTGGGTAAGCTCAATATTAAGTTTCAAAATATCCTGAGCGCCAAGAACATCAAAAAATGCCTGTGAAACCTCCTTTATAATATCCAGCCGAAGGGCATTAATATCCCACGAAATAAGATCTTCTTCTAATTTCGCAATCTTTTTGCGTTTACCTCTTTTATCTCCCAGCTGGATATCCTGGCTTAAGATGAGGGTTTTTTCCGCTGATTCAAAATCCCTGAAATCATCTGAACCCTCAAAATTTTCTATTTCAAGGGAAACCTTTGGATTTGGCAGCAGTCCGGCTTGTAAAATTCTCCCCTTTGCTTTTTTTTGCTCAAAAGAAAGGGCTTCCAGTGCAGGATTCTTTGAAATCGCAAGGGATATAGCCTGTTTAAGCGTCAAAATCTCGGATGTTTCTTTTGCGAATGTGTTGGTATTGTGCTTTAAAAGAACAATGCATATAAATATAAAAAAAATCATCAATTTTCGAATACCCATTATTACCCCCTTTCCCGGAGATTTTCCATCGTTTAAATGGAACAATAAACTATAAATGGAGATTGAATCGAGATTGTTCTAAAAAATGATGGGTTGCTTAAAAAGGATCAAGATATAAGGACAACCGAACGGATTAATTTGTGGATAGAATTACTATAAGATGTTTCATATAAAGATAATTTTATTATGAAACAAGATATAATATTTAAATTGTGTGATGAAATATTAGGGGTTTTTATAAAGTGAGTTGTTTTTAGTAACCTATTGACAGAATTTAAGGAGCCATTATTATAAGTAAATAACAATGGTATATCTACACAGGATTTCGTCTGACAAGACTTCACGAATTTATTATGGGAATGATTCCAGTGAGAATGGCAATTGTGGGAATTAAGATGAGGTATTTTTAAATGCCCATTTCCATCGATACATAAAACCAAATTGCCTGCTATACTTGTAACGAATAGAAGCAGTGCAATAAGCACAATCCTTAAACTGTTACACAGTCTATAACTTATCATTTCTTTAAACTATTTACACCTTTTGATTATTAATTAATAAATCATAGTACAAGGCAGCTGTCAATTGTAAAATATCCAGATTGTAAAATTCTAAATAAATCCAAATACCAAAAAATGGATAATGTCATAATTTATGGTTTCCATGAATAATGATCTTTTTAGACCTATTAAAAAAATATTAAAACCACTATTAAAATCAAATTATAGGATGTTTCGAGAAATATCAATTTTTAATCTTAAAAATGGATGGAAGTAATGAAGATGTCACCAATTTAAATCGGTGGAGGTGGCTATGAAAGTGGCTATAGTGCCGGGGATAAAAATTTCAAATACCCAACGTTATGGTAAAGGGGAAAGTAAATCATCCATACTTAAATTTTTTATTAGCGTCGTAATTATTATTTTACTGTTAGTTACTATCTGGTATTTTTGGTGATTTAAAATTAATTTGATACCTATTCTGTATTAAGGTTGGATACTTTAAGTTGATTATATATTATATGCATTAGGTAAACACTCATCGATGATAAAAATAATGATTGCAACTATTTCTCTGGACAATAACCCTTAATATTAATAATATAGTTTAATAAAAACAAAGGAGGAATTGATCCAGGCTTTTATACTGTTTCAATCAGATTTGGACAAAATAGTTATAAAAAGATGTTAGTTGGATAACCTAATAGGAGGCAACAAATAAAGTAAATAACAAAAAGCGTATAACCTCTATTCTCCTCCCCATGTTAAAAGAATGAATATTCCTTGACACACCTAAATCATTAGGGTATGAAGTAGTTTAATCCAATAAATAGATATAGGCATATATTTTGGGAAGTACAAAGAATCATAAAAAGCAATATAGAAATTCAAAAGCCGAGTTCTTTTTATGAATTTTTTGGGATGTCTTATGTGGCTTTTGCCTTATTGAGTATACGTGGGCAGGCAAAAATCAAAGCGATAGTGTGTCATTTGCCAGACTATTAAGAGAAATTATTAAAACACCGGAAATAATATCAAGAAGATGGCTTGTTTCTATGTATAAAAGCAACGCTAAAAACTGGGCTGATGAAGATTTTAATCGATTTTCTGGGAACAAAATCGACTATGTTGATCCACACTTAACAAGAAGGAGGTGATAAAAATGGCTTTTAAAGTAGGATTTGTCGTTATGTCGCCTGATGGTGACCCCAAGAAGCACAGAGCTTCGATCAAGACCTCTAAACTTGAAGTTACTACAGTAGTGGTTGAGTTGATGAATTTTGATCAAGCCGTCAATGTGTGCAAGGACTTGGTTCAAAATGAGGGGGTATAAACTCTCGCCCTTTGCCCTGGTTTCCCACACGAGGCAGTGGCGAAAATTGCA
>JAXHUS010000347.1:0-3365 GCA_034189305.1 Thermodesulfobacteriota bacterium
AGTGCATTCTTCAGTATTCCCGCCATTTTTTTCCGGCAGGGCTTCAAAAAACTTTTTCCAGTCAGTCCCGCCTGTAATTCTATACTTCCTGGTTAATTTATCAAAAATCGGTGCGATTGTGCTCTGGTTTTCATGAAAAGAGCTGGGATAGGTTGAAAATAGATTTGAAAGATTAAAACGGCCAGGGCCCTTTTCCAGGATCTCAACCCATAGGGAAAGCCATCTGCCAAGGGGGGATAACTTTATAGGAATATCCCATTCTACCCGCAAGGGGATTCCCAATTCTTTTGCCGATGTGAAAACAGGTGTAAGGTAGCTGCTGTCAGGAATGCCCAATGCAAGTTCATCCAGTGGTATATCGTCCTTTAAAAGAAGCCGAAATGCCTCCCTTATTTCACCGTCCTGATTGTAATCCCCTGAGATTTCAATTTTGTGGTTCTTTGTCCGGGGGAAGGGCAATGTTTTAAAGTTAAGGTTTTCCAATTTCGAAATTATTGCCCTGTCAAGCCTTGAAGAACCGGATAAAGAAAAATCGCCAAACAATCTTAAATTATCGACACCGGTAAATTTTAAATCAGGATTTTCTAAAAATCTTCTCTTTAATTCATCATGGGAAAAATATTTTTTAAAGTTATTTCTGAATTCAATAAAATTATTTAACAAAAGATGCAGATCTTTAAGTTTTTGAGAAGCAGCCCCTGATAATATTTTCTTTATTGTAGAAATGGATAACGGGGTATCTAAAAGCTGCTGCAAAGAGTGACTTAACGAAATGGCCGTTCCGATAAATCCCTTTGTCTTTTCAAAGGAGGGATATTTTTCATTATTATTTATCTCTTTTAAAATCCAATAAGGATTTACTTCCTCCGGCCACGGCATTTTAAATTTGTATTCCGGATAAATCTCAAATAGAAAATTTTTCAGGTCTACAAAGTGAAAACCGATTAATACCTTCTCGTTCCCGCCCAAAAGTATTCTTTTTAAACCATCGGCTAAATATGGATCAGGAATTATAACAAAGGTTCTTCTCATAAACCGGCTTATTTATATTCCGCTAACTTGTAAGCTTGCATTGTGTCCATTAAATTGTAATTATAACAGGATGCGGTATATAGAAAAAGCATCAAAATTAAATTTAATGTTAATAGTTCACAGGGATAGGTTAAGCTTTTTCTCAAAAGACTTTAAAAACTATTATACTTTTTCACAAACCAAAATTCGCAATGAACTATTAACATTTTTTCCTGAACCCTGGCAACCGATCCTCGTTAACAATTGCAGTTTTTCTGAAATCGAATTAACTTTATATTGACATAAATTTTAAATATTTGTTAGATTTTAAGATAAATAAATAAAATAAAGTTTTAATTCTTTAATGAAAGGAGAATATGAATAATGATTACAGGCATATATAGTTTTAATATAGCAGTAAACGACCTTAAATCTGCAGTGGATAAATATCAGGATGTTTTTGGAGTAGAGCCCAGATATATGGGCCCGGATGAATTTGTGGTTCCTAATTTAGAAGGTTATGCATTTAATATAGGCGGTACGATTATTCATATTATTGCTTCAAAAACGGATGATACTTCAATCGCCAATTTTGTTAAAAAGAATGGTGAAGGAGTTTTTTTAGTTTCTATGGTAGTGGATGATATCGAAAAAGAAATTCCGATTATGAAAGAGAAGGGATTGAAGGTTGTACTGGATAAGAATTTAAAAGCAAAAATAGGTAAAGTAAACTTTGTTCATCCGAAATCAATGCATGGTGTTCAATGGGAAGTTTTACAGCTTAATGATGAATATAAAAAATGATAGTATTAATAGTAGCCTAATAATTAAAGAGATTAAATAATATATAGTTAAAAGATTCTAAAGGTTAACAATCTATCTATTGTTAACCTTTTTTATTTAATCTGCATCTTATTGTATGAAAAGTTCCTGGTTCTGGCATTTCAGTCCTGAAGTTTCGGAAGAAGTTAAAGATCTTTTAAAAAGACGGCTGGAGAACATTGAAAATCCGGGGGAAACTATTAAGATCAACCCCTACCGCCGCTGTTGCCGTATAGCCTTTAAGCCGGATTCTAAATCATTTTTCATAAAATACCACTTTCCTCGAAAAAGGGAGGGGTTAAAATTCCTTATTATTAATTCCAGGGCAAAAGCTGAGTGGAAATCGATGCTGATATTTAATAATTTAGGAATACCTACCGCTATTCCCGTTGGTTATGGTGAGAAATATAAAGGTATCTTTCTTAAAGATTCGGTTTTTATCTCTCAGGAAATTTCCCATGCCAGACCTTTTCGCAACTTAGCATTTAAAGAACCGGAATTATATTTTTCCCTTTTAGGCAAACTTTTTGCTGTACTTCATAATTCTAATATCCCCTTTCCCGATCCTCACATAGATAATATTTTAGTAAGGAGGAGGGGGATTTATATAATTGATCTTCAAAAAGCCCGTTTTCCGAAATTTCTTGGTTTAAAAAAACGGATTAAGGATCTTTCATTCATAGCCTTTTCCATTCTATATCGGGGTAAAAATCTTAAAGCCCTGGACATATTTATCAGTGCATATCTTGAAGAAATAAGGATGCCTGTTCTACCAGAGGAAAAGCTAAAGAAAATGCTAAAAGAGAATGCCCTTAAACTATGGCGGAGCTGGCTAAAAAAACGATTCAGACATTCCTTTAAAGAGACGGGTAAATTTGTAAGGGCATGGGCTATACTCTATAGACGCAATCATGATATTCAAAAAATCAAAACAACTTATAAAACCGGAAGCTGTGAAGGATACTATTTTGATACGAATGGCGATCCCAAAAAAGTCTGGAGGGCCGGCCTTGCTCTGGAGTTAATGGAAATACCGGCGTCTCTCCCTGTAGCAATTTCATCCCGTGGTGTAATTTTATATCTGCCTGAAGGGGCGAAACCTTTACACGAACTTTCCGAACCTGATCCAGTAGAGCTGGGAAAATTTATCGGATTGATAGGAAATTCTCCCATTGCCTTAAAAGAAGAATTTTCCCTTGGGGATATACGTTTTCACCATTCAGGTTTTTTATGGGGGGCCCTTCATAAAATAATTCCTAAAGATACTCCGGATAAAAACTTGCTTCTAAAGTTACTGAAGGGTTTAAACAGTTTTCATTTGTTAACAGGGAAAAAATTTTCTCTATTGGAAAAGGAAGCTCATGAATTCAAACCCTGGTGGAAATTCTAAATTTTTTTTAAGCATTTCTTATTTTTGCCGATAAGATAAATAAGATTTTAAACTTCTTCATATTCCTTCCTAAATGTAGGGGGCATAATTTGTCCCCTACCTTCTTTTTTCTCTTTCGATAAAAATAACACTACTTTTGACA
>JAXHUS010000348.1:0-2897 GCA_034189305.1 Thermodesulfobacteriota bacterium
CTAAAATACGGTTTTACCTTCCATTTTTTTATATATTCAATTTTAATAACATCTTTAATTATAGTCTCCTTTATCGATTTCAAATACAGAATAATCCCAAATGTTATTTCCATTCCGGGAATTCCCTTGGGCCTTATTGCATCCTTTTTTTTAAATGATGTTAGCTTTTTAAGTTCTCTGATTGGGGTTATACTTGCAGTTTCTATTCTTGGCGCTGTAAGTTATGGATATTATTTATTTACAGGATCAGAAGGAATGGGAATGGGTGATATAAAGCTTCTTGCCATGCTTGGTGCTTTTTTGGGATGGAAATCAGTCCCATTTATTATCTTTTTTTCTTCACTCACAGGAACATTGGTTGGTCTTACAGTAATTTTTTTCATGAAAAAGGGCCGTAAGTATCCCATACCTTTCGGCCCTTTTTTATCCCTTGCCGGAATCGTGTATCTTTTTTTCGGCGACCGCTTAATTACTTTATTTTTATACCTTTATTAGAATTAGCAGTTCACGGAGGTCGAAAATCAGCAGTCAAATAACCTTTCTAAAATAATTAAAACGTTAATGTTGGTTGACTGTTGTCAGTTCTTCGTTGCAGGGGGTGTTTTAAGTCCATAAATTTAGAAAATACGACTTACTGCTCAATGTCCCTAACATAAGGAATTCTGTGCTGTCATTTCGAGGAGCGTCAGCGACGAGAAATCTAATGACGGCAGCAGAACAAAATCTCTCCCTTCGTCCAAAATGACAAAAGTGCATTACCCTGCGCCTAAGGGAATGACATTAACTGACTACCGACAGCAAGCAACGGATAATATAAAAAACATATTGCCATGAAGTTAAAAAATCTGTTATTACATACTATCTTGAATTTTGCAGAGGCAACGTAACGGGACTCGGAAAAAAGCAGCAAAATACTATATTGTAATGATTTTGTAACTAAGGCATATTTATAAATATGTTCTGGAATAAAATTATAAAGCAATCGCTGCTGCAAAAATTTTGTTTAACAAAATCTGTTTTTACAATGGAGGAGAAGTTGGATATTTATAAAATAATAAAAGAAAGACGGAGTATAAGAAAGTATTCTGCAAAAGATGTTACCAACGATGACCTGAATAAGATTTTGGAAGCGGCAGGATGGGCTCCTTCGTGGGTTAATACCCAATGCTGGGAATTTATCGTTGTCAGGGATAAAAATATAAAAGAAGCATTATCAAATACTTTATCCAGGGGAAACCCATCAAAAGATGCTGTTAAAGATGCGCCGATAGTTATTGTAGCCTGTGCAAGAAAAGGCCTGACCGGCTTTTACAAAGGAAAAGCCGTAACCGATAAAGGAGACTGGCTTTTATTTGATGTTGCTCTGGCTGTTGAAAATCTTACTTTAACATCGCATGCTTTAGGATTGGGGACAGTCATTGTGGGCGCCTTTGATTCAGTAAAAACAGCGGAAATTGTAAAGCTCCCTGATGAATTAGTGGTTGTTTCTTTGATACCTATTGGATACCCCGATGAGAATCCCACACCCCCTTCCCGCAAGAAATTAAAAGAGATTGTATCGTTTAATTATTATGGGGAGAAAGAGTAGGTTACAATTAGTAATACAAAATTGCTCTTAATTTTTTAAAAAGATATTTTTTATAAAATGGTAAAGTAAAAACATACCTATTTATATATCACGTTCAATGGTATTTAATAATAAACCTTATACAGCAGACCGAATAGTTCGTATTTGTATAACCATCATATTGTTCGGAGGTTTTGTCTGGCTTTTAAATTATTTGAGTGATGTTCTGATTCCATTTGCTGTTGCCTTCCTTCTGGCTTACCTGATCAATCCCCTGGTGCTTCTGCTACAAAAGAAGATTCCAAACCGTTTTGCAGCGGTATTTATCAGTTTATTTATTGTTTTGGCAGGCATAACAGTTTTAGCCTGGCTATTCATACCTATCATAATGAATGAAATAATTCATACGGGAAATGTTCTGACCGCAGTTTTTTATAATTCTGAATTGGCCGAACGAGCAGGCCAATATATGCCAAAAGATATCTGGCAGACGGTTAAGGATTATGTAGAAAAAAATGAACTGCAAGATTCCTTTAAAAGGGCTAATTTGGGGAAGATAATTGCGACTATTGCACGCAAGGTTTTACCAGGAATCTGGGGGGTCATTACAGGAACGGCAAGTTTTGTTATAGGCTTAATTGGGCTTTCTATAATCGGACTTTATCTCATTTTTTTGCTTCTGGATTACCAGAAAATCAGACAGAATTGGAAGAGTCTCCTCCCCCCTGCTTACCGCGAGACAATCCCAGCATTTATTATAGAATTTGAATCGGCAATGAAGGTCTATTTTCGAGGTCAGGCTGCTGTGGCTACTATTGTAGGCATTTTATATTCCCTGGGTTTCTGGATCATTAATCTTCCCCTTGGTATTTTACTTGGTTTATTTATCGGCCTTTTGAATATGGTTCCCTATCTACAAGTTATTGGTTTTATACCCGCTTTTCTGCTGGGATTTATTCATGCCCTTGAAACTGGAGGCAATCTCTGGTTAATGTTTGGATTAATTTGTCTGGTCTTTGTGATTGTTCAGGTGATACAAGACGGAATACTGGTACCCAAAATTATGGGCAGTGTGACAGGACTCAGTCCGGCCATAATTTTACTTTCCTTATCCATCTGGGGAAAGTTATTGGGCATTTTTGGATTACTGATAATGCCGAGACCATCAAAGAGTTTGCACAGCTTGACGGCGCGTTTATCATTGATGCCAACGGCATCGTCCGCGCATCCGGCCGCTATATCGCTGTCAGCAACAGCTATGACCTGAATCTTCTGCCGGGGCTCGGCGGTCGCCATCTGGCGGCGGCGTCGATAACGACGTTGACGGATT
>JAXHUS010000349.1:0-6004 GCA_034189305.1 Thermodesulfobacteriota bacterium
CCTCGCTATCCTTCTATGATGTTCAAGTAATTTTTTCGAAACAGTTCCATTTTTATTTCCATACCCGGTAAAGAAAGGAGCCATTGTAACCCTGTTTTGCAATCTCAAATGCCCTATTTTAAAAGGAGTAAATAGTTTTTTATATTCTTTCATCTTTTTATCTTTTAATATCCCCTTTAAAAACAATTCAATAAATAATTCCGCCATTCCTTCCGGTTTAAATTTACCATCAGGGGAATACCATTGGTATATCCAGTTATCCATTCCAAGTAAGGCATATGTTGCCATTTTTGTATCTTTAATTTGAAATATACCCTTGTTCACACCTTCTATTAACACTTCCTCAATATATCTCTCGAAAACCCTTCTTTTTTCTATCATTTCTCTCTGGTGGTCTTCATTTAGACCCCTAAAATCATGAAGCAAAATTGTAATTTCTTCAAGCCTTGAACATAAAAGCTTTATATGATTTTTAATAATAACCTTTATTTCTTCCAAGGGTGCGACATCTTCTTTTGTAATTTTCTTAAATATCCTCAGGCTATCATCCATAGTATCCTTAGCTATTTGATAAAAAATAGCCTCTTTAGATGAGAAAAAATTATAAAGGCTTCCCTGGTTTATCCCAATTTTCCCTGCAATATCTCGCATAGATGCCCTTTGAAATCCTTTTTCCTTAAATATTTCTGTTGCAACCCTTAAAATATCCTCCCTGGTAGTTTTACCCATAATATAATTAACTCCTTTTTAACTTAATATATCCGTAAAATTAAATATTGTTTATTTCCCTTGATTTTTCTTATTATCATAAGCCTTTTCAATAAGTATACCTTTGGATGCCGGACCTGCCGCCCTTTGTAGGCTATTAGGCGGTAACATTACTATATAAGGCCTAAATTTCAATTTACTGTGCATGGTTTCCTCTAATTCCTTTTTTAAACGTTCTATCTCTTCAGATTTTGTACCTTCCCCATATTCAATCTTTAGCTTTAACGGAGGATTGACAAGGGGACCAGGGGCACCGAGAACCACCCTGAGTTCCCCTGTTGTTCCCGGAAAGAAACTGTTTACCACATTTTTAATAGCCGTGGGATAAACATTTACCCCTTTTATAATAATCATATCATCGGCTCTGCCTAAAACCCTTAATCTAAAACCGGGAAGACCACAGGGACATGGACTTGTTTCAAACTGGAGAACATCTTTCATAGCATAACGTAAAGGAGGAGCAGATTCCCATTCTAAAACGGTATATATCCCTTCACCTCTGACCCCATCCGTTAGTGCTAAAAGTTCTTTGGTGTTAGAATCTACCAGATCATACCAGATATGGTAGTCGTCCGATACCGAATGCATTCCCTGATATTCTTCCGAGTCACATGAAATATACATGGCCCCCCATCCTCCACCAATAGAATCATAGAGTTTGCACCCATAAGCCTCTTCAATCTTTTTCCTGACATCCGGCAGCCCAGCGCCTGGTGCACCTGTGCATACAATTCTTTTAATACCTAACCTCCCAACCTCTTTTTTTATTATTTCCGGCGCTTTTTCAATTAAGTATTCAGCAAGGGCGGGGGTGGTAATCATTGCAGATGGTTTTGTCATTTCAGCCATCTCCAGTATTCTTGTGGTTCCCCCTTCTGCACCTACTGGAACGGGGCGGGCCCCCATTACTTTTAAAGCTTGAATTACAGGCGGCCCCACTGCAACCATACTCATACCAAAGGCATGTAAAACCGTATCTCCCGGCCTTATACCCGCCCTCCAATATGCCCTTGCCCAAAGCTCATTTGTAACGTTAATATCATGCAGGGTAGAAAGATAAAATGTAGGTTCGCCGGAAGTTCCGGAGGTAGAACTAATTTCAATCACCTTTTCCAATGGAGCACAGACAAATTCACCATAAGAATGACCGGATGTTTTCCTTGATATTGCCTGACTTTCTTTATGCTCATCTTTATCAGTGGGAGGAATTCTTCTAAACTCATCGAAACTTCCAATAGTCCCTTTTTTTATACCAGCCTGTTCTATCTTTCTTCTATAAAAGTAAGAATTATCATAACAATATTTCACCTGCTTTTTTAACTTCTCCAGTTGCAGCTTTTGCATTTCCTCCCAGGGCATAGTTTCCATTTTTTCATTCCAAAATATTCTCTTGGCTATTTCTCTCCCCTTAAAATATTTTAATTGTCATTTGCTTGTTGTCTGTTGTACAAAAAATAAATCAATAAAATACCCTCAACAAACTGCGACTAAGAAATGAAAATTCCAATATATTAAAATACCTGGTCATGTTAAAAATTTACTCCAGATAATATTTTGTGCCCCTTGTGTTCTTTAGTTTTTTAGTTAACTCAAAAACTCTATGAACTCACTAACTCTACAACTCTCTCAGTCTCACCATTTAAGTTCAATACTATGGACTACGGGCATCCCTTCCGGGGTTGCTTCTACTTCTATTTGAACACCGCAGGAAGGGCAATAAAACTCCCGATATATCATCCATTCCTTATCCGGTCCTAAAATACCCGATTGAACCTCTGCAGGATCACGTTCATAAATCAGGGCATAAAGTTTAAAATTTTCTTTATTCCCTTTATAGCCCTTTCATTGCCTGCAATCTTGGCCCTTGTATCCATATCAATAATGCGGGGATCCCGCACCGACCGGACCATCATATTCATTATATCCCGTCTGGTTCTTCCCCTTTCTACGATCTTAACGCATGGAAGACATATTCCTTCGTGGTAAAATTCAGTGGCAGTGGAACACATTCCTACGGGTTCAATGGCACCGACTTCAGGGATATGACTGAAAGTTCCAACCCAGCCCACAAGTTCACCCTCCCCAAAAAAGGGTCGACTACCTGCATGTCCGGAATATGTTGACCGCCAATATGCGCGTTATTATTAATAAATTGATCCCCTTCATAATAACCTATATCTTCAGCAAATCCATTTTCATTCATATACATAATGGTTCGTGCAGAACTTTGGATATGCATTAAGAGTCCGGCAGATAGATGGACAGTGGCACCATCCGGTAGATGAAGACTCTCTCCAACTTCTCCCCCTTCCCTGACAATTACCGAGCCTGCAAGATATCGAACAGTATTTTTTGCCTCTATTAATGCCTGTTCAACTCTATTATAAAACATTTCATATTTAATCGGATCAAGGGTTTGCATCGTAATTTTCTCCTTATATATATAATTATTTAATATTCCATTACCATATTCCCATATTCATCAACTGTCACCTTACGATCAGGTGGTATTACCAGACTGGTATCAATACCTTCTATTATTGCCGGTCCATTAATCAAATTTCCATATTCCAATTTATTCATTTCATATATTTTTGAAAGTATAAATCCACCTGAAAAATATACCTCTCTCTTTTCTTTTAAGGCATTAGTTGCATCCATTCCCATAAACTCTTTTTTTGGGATTACCGGTTTTACTGCAGACGCAGATACTTCTAATGCCATAGTAATAATTTCAAAACCTCCTTCAGGATATTTGGCCTCTGTTCCATATAGTTCTTCATACTTATTCTCAAAAAATTTAATTAAGGTCTTAATATCTTCAAATGATTCAATTCGGTTTATAGGAGAGGTAGAAACAATTTCCCATAGCTGACCGCCATATCGGGCTTCAATTTTATATTCCAATATTATCTCATCTTTTTTAAATCCTTCATCAGCCATATCTTTAAAGGCTTCCTTTTCAAAGTTATAATTGACCTGATTAAACCTTTCAATAGCATATTTTGGGAAATCGTCCAATGATTTTAATTTAAAATTTCTGGTCATTACATCAAAGGGCAAATTATAAACAACAATATAAGGTGAATTAGCATAACGGTGTCGTACATCAGCCGTTGATGCACCAAAGGCAGAAAATGTAGATGCAAATGGCGGTACGATTACTTTATCAAATCTAAGACCGTGAGAATAACCAGCACAATGGGTAGCTCCGGCTCCGCCAAAGGCAAATAGTACAAATTTTTCAGGATCCAACCCCCTTTCTCCTAAAGTACCGGAAATTATACTACTCATCCTGTTATCCACAATTGCGATTATACCATAAGCCGCTTCTTCAACGGTTATTCCCATAGGATCAGCAATCTTTTCTTTTATAGCCTTATAAGATTTATCTCTATCCAATTTCATCTCTCCCCCCAAAAAATAGTCAGGGTCAATTCGATTCATAACCACGTCAGCGTCAGTAACAGTTGGATTTTCTCCCCCCAATCCATAGCATACAGGGCCGGGCACTGAACCGGCACTTTCCGGTCCAACCCTGATCTTACCCGATAATTTATCTATATAAGCAATGGTTCCGCCTCCTGCACCGATTGAAATAATCTCTCTCATGGGGTTTCGAAGATGGAATCGGTTTACTATTGCTTCCCGCAGGTCTTTAACCCCTTCTTCGGGCACTACACAAATATCAAAGCTTGTTCCCCCCACATCACTGCCCATACAATTCTTAAATCCATAGAGTTCCTTAAAAAATTCAACCCCTGAGAGCGCCCCGACCGGTCCAGAATGAAGGGTAGTAATGGGTTGAACCACATCTGATTTAGAAAGTCCGCCACTTGCCTGCATAACCAGAAGGGGAAGTTTATAACAATATTCTCTCAATCTATCTTCTACCTTAGAAAAAAGTTTTCTTACGGGCCTTCCAATATAAAGATTTATAATAGTAGTATTAAATCGGGAATATTCCCTAATTAGAGGCGTAACTACTGAAGAGATGGTAACCGTCAGGTTAGGAGCCATCTCCTGAATAATTTCTTTTATTCTTCGTTCATGGGCATCATTAAGGAAAGACCATAGAGTAATTACTGCTATTCCCTCAACCCCTTCCGATACTAACTCTTTTACTGCTTGCCTTACTTCATCTTCATATAAAGGGATGACTACCTCTCCCTTTGAATTTATCCTTTCAGTAACTCCTTTTATCAGCCCCCTGGGAATAAGGGGCTCTGGTCGATCAGTTGCAGCTATATGCATACTTTCCACAATTCCCAGACCTGCAAATCTCCCCACTGTTCTCATAATTATGGTAGTGTCTTCCATACCTTTTGTAGTAATCAAACCAAGCATAGGGCCTCCTGCTCTGGTAAGGAGGGCATTTGTTCCTGCAGTCGTTCCAAAACCCAGTAATATAGTATTTGATAGTACTTCTTCTATTTTCTTTCCTAATTTTTTGGAAGCAGCCTCAATACAATTAAAAAAACAGCCCTCAAGATCCTCGGGAGTAGTCGAAGCCTTACCTGTAACAAAGGTTCCATCCTGTTTAATAATTACGGAATCAGAAAAAGTTCCTCCTGTATCCATATATACGATGTATCTTCCATTTTTCTCCACATTTTCCGTACTGACTTTCCTCCTCGGCTTTTTTCCCCTGGAACAGATAGTATTAAATTTATTGTTACTTATAAAATAGGTTTGAATCGAGGAATACTTATATCCTGGGTTGCATCTTCAAAGACCACTTCGACATTCATATCGATTTTTACTTCTTCGGGAGCGCATTCCACAATATTTGTAATCATTTTGACTCCACAATCTTCTAACTCAACAATGGCAATCACATAAGGTACTTTTGATGCCCAGTTGGGCTGAGGTGCCTGCCTGTATACCACATAAGAATATATTTTCCCCCTTCCATTTACCTTGACCCATCTGAACTTTGAAGAAAGGCAATGGGGACAAATTGCTGCGGGTTCAAAACGAAATTTTTCACAGTCTTTACACTTTTGAATTAAAAGGACATGCCGCCTGCATCCATCCCAGAACTCTTTTGTATCCTGATTAATTATAGGTAAATTTAAATTATATTCGGACATTTGTATATTACCTCCTTAGAATTAAAGTTGAATGAGAATTAAAAAAGTGCCCGCCATGTCCGGTAACCAGCCCTATCTTTGCATCCTTTACCTGCCTTTCTCCACATTCCCCGCGCAATTGCTCTACTGCCTCTACTATATGG
>JAXHUS010000035.1:0-5608 GCA_034189305.1 Thermodesulfobacteriota bacterium
TATTAAGGGGGTGGAACAGCTTCTTATTATGCTGCCCGAACTTGCGGCATCACCATTAATTATCAACTCTTTGCGTGAAGACTTGCAGGTGAATCACCGAACAATACGCGGTTGGATTGAAGCGCTGAAAAAAATATATCTGGTGTTTTCTGTGATGCCATGGAGCAGACATATTTCTAAAGCTATAAGAAAAGAACCCAAAGTTTATTTTTACGATTGGACAATGGTTACGAATAAAAGTTCACGTTTTGAAAATTTGGTGGCTGTGTCCCTTTTGAGAATGGTAAGTCGGTGGAATGAACTGGGACTGGGAGATTTTGAACTCAGGTATATTCGCAACCATCAGGGCAAAGAAGTTGATTTTTTAATTATTAAAAACCAGGAGCCTTTTGCACTTTTTGAAGCAAAAGAAAGTGATTTGAAGCCATCAGCAGCAGTTACATATTTTAAAAAACTGCTAAAGATACCATATTTCCAGGTTGTTGCATATTTTGACGGTATAGAGACATTGCCCGACCAAAATTATATAGTCGCTGCTTTTAGATTATTGAGTTTATTGGGATAATGAAAGTATCAGTTGTTATACCCGTCTATAATGAAGAAAATGGAATCGGCGCGGTTTTAGATGAAATCTATTCCTCTAAATTTGGAAAAGATTTTGAGATCATTGTAGTTGATGATGGATCAACTGATCATACCCCTGAAATTGTAAAATCTAAAGGGAGTGGAATAAAATTTTTATCACATGAGACTAACCAGGGTTATGGAGCAGCATTAAAGACAGGAATTAGGCATGCAAAGAATGATATAGTTGTTATTACCGATGCTGACGGAACATATCCCAATCATGAAATTCCCAAACTTGTTGGAGATATGAATGAATACGATATGGTAGTCGGTGCAAGGACAAACGAAATTGCACACATTCCGATGATACGTAGACCTGCCAAATGGTTTCTTAACAAATTGGCAGCCTTTATGTCCAACAGGGATATTCCTGACCTTAATTCCGGATTCAGGGCTATAAAAAAAGAGATTGTAGAATCATTTTTTCACATTCTACCTAACGGTTTTTCATTTACCAGCTCTATTACATTGGCTATGTTGGCTAATGGATACAAAGTAAAATATACTCCAATCGATTATTATAAAAGAAAAGGTAAATCTAAGATTCACCCCATTCACGATACTCTCAATTTCTTACAATTAATAATCCGAACTATATTATATTTTGATCCACTAAAGGTATTTTTACCAATTAGTATCCTTTTTTTTACTGTCAGTTTTTTTATGCTCTTTTACAGACTTTTCGTTGGTCATGGCTTCGGTGTTACAACAACCCTTTTTTTTGTTTGTGGTGTTCAACTTTTAGCCATTGGGATGATTGCCGACCTTATCGACAAAAGAATGAAATGAAAAGATTTTTTCAAAGACTGTTAAAAGAAATAGAATATATTACAACCAAAGAGTGGACCCTCAACGATACAGGTAATTTCTGGGACAGTATTGCAGATTACGATGATATAAATGAAAAAACATATTCATACTCAAGACGTTTTGTTGATGGTTACAGGCTTTGCAGCATACCTGACAATAGTTATATCCTTGATATCTGTGCTCGTACGGGAAATGGCACAAAATTCTTTTATGAAAAAGGAAAAGTTCGCAAATCGGTTTGTGCCGATGTATCCTCTGTATTTCAGAATATTTGTTCATCTAATCTAAGAAAGTATAATATACCATTTGAAACACTTTTATTTAAAAAATACAGACTGCCTTTTACTGAAAGAGAATTCGATGCAATTATATGTTTTGAGACTGTGGAGCATTTTAGCAAGCCGGCTATATTTATAAATGAACTTTATAGATTGCTAAAACCCGGTGGCGAAATGCTTTTGACCACCCCTAATTTTCTCTGGGGGCCGATACACTGGATGGCTGCAGTCTTTAATTTTCATCATAGTGAAGGTCCTCATCGATTTCTGAGAAGAAAAAATTTAGTCTCGATAATTATTGATGCTGGTTTCAAGATAATTAAAGAAGCATCTACAGTGATTATACCTGGTGGCCCTCAATCAATAATCCGTTTCGGGGAATATTTAGAAAAAAAGCTTCCCTTTTATTTTATATCTCTTTTAGCCCTGAGGAGGATATTGATTTGTCAAAAGTAATAGCCAATACTATCACCAAACCCAAAGTAGCCTTTTGCAAGATAAGAAATATTTCAGAAAATGGAGTTATTTCCACAGTTAAAAAGGCAATCGAACTTGCTGGTTTTAACTCCTTAAAATCTACAAAAAGAGTATTCGTCAAAGTTAACCTCTTAAGTCAGGAGATTATGCCCGGACAATGTACTTCTCCATGGGTATTTGAAGGGGTTTTAGAATATCTTCGCACATACAGCAATTTAGAACTTTATTATGGTGATTGCAACGTAGCTACTGCAAGCCAGGTGGAAAAGGCTGTAATAAATTGGGGATTTAAAGAAATTGGAGAGAAATACAAAGCAACTTTTACTAACCTCTCCAGAGTCAAACAAAAAAAGGTATATATGGGACCTGTTTTAGGTTATATGCAGGTTCCTGCTTTTCTTTTGAATATTGATGCCATAATTACTGTACCTGTAGTTAAAACCCATTGCATAGTTCCTTTTACTGCTTCATTAAAGAACCAATGGGGTTTGCTTCCAAGGGCAAGATTTCAATATCATGATGTGGTTCATGAAGCAATAGCAGAGATAAACCGTTTTTTTTACAAAATTGTGTTAGGTGTGGCAGACTTAACCATTGCTATGGAAGGGCCTGGGCCTAGAGTGGGCATCCCTAAAATCTGCGATCTAATTATGACTTCAACAGATCTTGTTGCGCTTGATACTTTAATTGCACTTTATATAGGACTTGACCCTTTAAAGGTTGGTTTCATAAGGTATGCCGAAGAAATTGGTGTCGGAAAGTCTAATTACACGATTGTAGGAGATACATTTAAACAAAATCCATTTAAACCTGGGGTTGGTGGTGATTACCTCATATATAAATGGCGTGACAGGTTTAAGAAGATGCCTATTCTCAAAAACATTATTTTCACAGTTCCCATATATCGTGCATTAGGTTATTTTGCCACCAAGTACAACCTCTGGGTGTGGTACAAAAAAATAGGAAAAAAAGAAGCTTATGAAATTTGTATGAATAGTGACTATGGCCAGGAATTTACAAAACTTATCTTTAGATAAGATAAATCCTCTAAGTTATTCTCTTACAACAAGGTTTAAGGATAGGTACTTTCTAAAGTATCTCTGGCCGGAAAATACAGAGAGGATTCTTGATATAGGCTGTGGAATTGGGTATCTGCTATCACTTTTTAATTCCACACAATCTCTAAAAGTAGGGATGGATTTGAGTTTTGAATCCTTAAGAACTGCTAAAAATTTCGTTTACGGACAGATGGTTTGTGGCGATGGGCAAATACTCCCATTTAAAGATAATACTTTTGACCGAATCATTTTTGCTGATATTATTGAACATGTCTTCGATGATAGTAGTTCTCTCAAAGAGATTGTAAGAGTTAGCCGAAAAAATGCAAAAGTTGTCATTTCCACACCAGCTTTGGAAGGACTTATAACACGCACCTGGTTAAAACACTGGCTACATGGAGATAAAGACCGGTACCAGAGAGATTATCGACCCGGATATACCGCCGAATCTTTAGGGAAGTTGGCAGAATCCAACAATATTCATATTAACAAAATCAGCTATACCAACTACTACTTAACAGAGTTATTGATAGGTCTATTAAAATTGGCCTTCTATATAAAGAAGAGAGATTATAACAGTCAAAATGATCTGGTCAACATTGCAGACAATAAGGTCTTCTGGTTTTACCGCCGTTTTATCTTCCCTTTATTTTACAATATAGGCAGAGTAGAAGAGCATATCTGCAAAAATGTTTTAAAAGGTCACTGCCTCATCTTGTGCGGAATAGTTGAAAAGTAAACTTTTAAACAGCAAGCACCTACGCTTTTTAGGGTTGGTTATTTTTATCCTAATCCTCTGGACTTTGGATGTTCAATATGTACTTGAACAATTCAAACAAATGCGGTCCGACCTTTTTCTTATTGCGCTTGTGGTACTGGTTACATTTCATGTCCTGAAGGCCTTTCGTTGGCGTTATATACTAAGTATTCAGAGGATACATTATTCTTTTATAGATTCATATTTGATTTACCTTTCAGGACTCTTTGTGGGACTGATGACTCCGGGACGTATGGGGGACTTTGTTAAAATTTTTTACATGAAGGCTGACGGTTTTTCTGCAATAAAAGCTATGTTCAGCAGTTTCATAGACCGGATGTTGGACATACTCTTTTTATTCCTCTGTGGCACCCTCAGTTTGTTATGGATAAGCTGTCTGCTACCTATTAGAGAACAGCTTTTATTAACGATAGTTGTACCTTTGCTATCAGCAGTTGTTATCGGAAAATCCTTAGGTATGGAAAAAATCAGGAAATTAATTTTAAAGTTAGTCCCAAAAACTTATATGCCTTTATTTAAGGAAGGAATGTCAGAATTAAAGGCTACTTTCAGGAATTATAGTTTTTGGAAATTAATCACTCTAATAATTTTAACTGTGGTCGGTTGGTTATTGTATTTTACAGTCATTTATGTCCTTACAAGGTCTATATCTTTATCAATGCCTTTTGTTGAGGTAGTGGCTCTTTTTGTTATTTCAACTTTAATAACTTTCGTACCAATCACTTTTGCAGGCGTCGGCACAAGGGATGTAACTTTAGTTGTACTATTTTCCCGGCTTGGGTATATAAAAGAAGAAGCAATTTCTTTCTCACTTCTAATTTTGCTCATATATTTCTTGACAGCATTATTTGGATTTGTATCATGGATAATAAAACCTATCAAGATATAAATTAATGGTAGGTTTCTCGATTTTAAAAAGGGAAGTTATAAAAACAGGCCTCTGCGTCCGCTGTGGAACCTGCATAGGGATTTGTCCCGTTAATGCTTTAGATATAAGAGATGTTTTAGGAAAATGCGAACCTCAGCAGATTGGAAAGTGTATGGAATGTGGGCTGTGCATTCAGACATGTCCAGGTAAATCATTTGATTTTGGTTTATCAACTACAAACCAGAATAATTTACATAGTCATCCTGTACTTGGTAAATTCATTAGAATTTTTGTTGGATATTGCCATGATAAAGATATCCGTCATAGAGGTGCAAGTGGCGGTATGGGGACAGCGATTCTACTTCATCTTTTGGATGAGCAAGAGATAGATGGGGCAGTAGTTTTGGATTATTCCACCGATAGACCTTACTTTCCTGAGGTAAGGCTTGTTAATGATCGTAAGGATATTATAAAGGCAGCCCAGAGCAAATATTTTACTTTCCCCCAGAATAAAATTCTGAAGGTCCTTCGTGAAAGTTCCTTTAAGAAAGTGGCATATTTCGGGTTGCCATGTCAGGTTCATGGCATCAAAAAAGCCCTTCAAGAGGGGGTTTCGGGCACGGAAAAGATTAAATACATTTTAGGATGTTATTGTGGAAATAACCTTTTTTATGAGGCTACACTCAGCCTATTTAAAAGATTTGGATTTGAT
>JAXHUS010000350.1:0-6605 GCA_034189305.1 Thermodesulfobacteriota bacterium
TTAAAACGGTCGCTGTCCCTATTTAACGTCGTATGCCGTTTAAAACGGTCGCTGTCCCTATTTAACGTCTATTTAACGTCTATTTAACTTGTTTGTAGTACTGCTAACACCAAGCTCACCGGCTCGCGAGCGTAGCGAGCGAGTCCGGTGCAGCGACTGGTTATGCCCCACCAATTAGCTATATGATTCCTTTTGTATAAAGTGCGTTAAATATCATAAACAGAGCTGCAAGCCAATTTGTAAAAGCAAACAGTTTTTTAAGGTGTTTAGGCTTTGTTTTTAATGCAAGTTTTCCGCCCAGCATTCCGCCTATAATTGTGACAAAGGCTAACGGAACAGCCCATGAAGGATTAAAATCTCCCTGAACTGCATGCCCTGTAAAACCCATAAATGCCGTCGCTGCTATTAATGTAGAAGCTGTTCCAACCGCTGTATGCATTGATACTCCACAAGTCAAAACCATTAACGGAACCAGAAAAGATCCTCCTGAAACTCCAACCATCCCGGAACCAAAACCCGTAAAAACAGTGACTGGCAATACAATCCATAAATTTACGCCATAAATTTCACCGTCAGATTTAATACTTATGATTCCAAAATGTTTGTTTTTTATAATAGCTTTATTCTCTGAAACAGGAATCAGCATTACGATTCCGGCTATCAGTAACATAACAGCAAATATCAGCTTTAATGAAAAACCACTAAACAAATGAGAAAAATATCCTCCTCCAAGTGCTGATAAGGCTGTGAAAATTCCGATTAGAATAGCCAGCATCCATGATACAGACTTGTTTTTTTGAAAAATAATCATTGCCGCAACAGAAGAAGAAAAAAGAATAAACTGACCAGTTGTCGCTGCCTCGTGCATGGGAATGTTGGCAATTGTCAAAATTACAACATAGAAATTACCTCCTCCTTTACCGACCATAGTCATAGTTACAGCTATAATAAAAATAAGGAAGCTGACTACAATCAAATTTGTCATCTAATCGTCCCTGTTCATTTTTTGCTTTGAATGATTTTGAGAATTTGTCCCGGCTTCAACGCCTCTGTTAAAGCAACATATCCGCCTTCAACGATTCGTACCTCCGAGAATCCTTTTGATAACAAATAGGCATAGACAATAGCTGATCTGACACTTGCAGGACAAAAAACAGCGACAAATTTTTCTTTTGGAATTTCATTAATCCTATCAGGAATTTCGTTGATCGGTATATTTACAGATTCTACATTAGAGTGGTTTTCCATTCTTATAGAGATGGAAGATGCCTCTTCTTTTGATCGGACATCTAACAAAAAAACATTCTCAATTTCAAAAAATTTCTCCGGTGTTATTTTATGTTTTCCTTTTCCAAAAAAATCTAATGTAAGATTTTTAAGAATTTGTTCCATTTCAATCTCCTTTCTATTAGCAGGACTGTTAAGTTCTTTTAAATCGGGTTTGATAGCCAATTTTAAAAATCTTTAAATCGCCGAAATTATTTATGCGGTATCCCTGTTTTTAAGGAAATTATCTCACTAAATCAGAGAACCTAACAGCCCTGCTTTCTATTAGGGGCATAATCGCTGCGGATCAGGAGCAAGACCGGGGGCAAGCTTGCTTGCCTACGGGATTGTCTGCTGCATTCGCTGGTTGTGAGGCGCGAAGCGCCGAGCAGCCTGCGGATGAACATCCGCAGCGATTGTCGAGGGAGCGAAGCGACCTCGACAACAAGTGATTATATAGTTTCTGGATAATAACCAAATATTATATAATACCAGATCAAAAATCAATTAAAATTTATTGCATTTTACTGATAAATTTCTTAATTTTATTGTTACAGATCTGATGCTAAATATCATGGTTATAATATTATCCGGAAGTATTGATTAATATCCTATGGAAAAAATAGATTACAAAATTCAAAATCTATATGTCACTTATTTAAAACAACAGAAAAATACAGCAAAAAATATTTCCTTTTACCTTAAATGGCTTCGATACTACCTGGACTTCTGCCATAAATTTTCCCATTTCCCATTTATGTTTTGTATCGCCTAAAAATGCAAAGGCATGTTTTGGGTTAATCTTTGCAAGCCTCCGCAATTATTGGTTCCTTTCTTTATGAGAATTTAGAGTAACCAATTAATTCTGATGGAAATTCAGGTGACTGGTATTGCATACCTTATATTATTTTTGGTTGTCAAGGATAAACATATGATAAGATTCCGGAACAATTTAGTCAGTGGGCTTCTAACTGAGCGTATAAAAAATGCTCAATTTTGTTCAAATTAAAATAGATAGCCAAACTGTTAGAGCAGGCAAATTTTTTAATTGGAGGACATCGCATTCATAAACACAAAAATTGCAGTAACAATTTTTGGTAAATTCAAAATGCAAAATTTTAAAATAGCAAAGAATAAAAAAGTGAAATTAAAGCTCCCCATTTTTCTCTTGCCTTTTATTGTTTTGTATTGCCTAAAAAATACAAAGGCATGTTTTGGGATAAATTCAATAATCGGTTCCCAAAATATTTATTGTAATTTGTATTGTTTAGTATTTCGTATTTCAATTTTAGGATTTATAATAAGCACACAAGATTTCAATTCATAACCAATGGTCCTATGTTTTTTATTCTTGCCTTTTTCATTCCATTTACCCTTTATTTATATTTTTTAGGACCTGTATTTTATTGGGGTGATTCTGCTGAATTTACTGCAATGGCTTATAATTTGAGTGTTGCCCATCCCCCTGGATTTCCACTTTTCTTAATTCTTGCAAAAATTTTCACATTTCTGCCTGTTGGTAACATTGCATTTAAAACAAATTTATTATCGAACTTTTTCTCCGCTGCGACCGTTTCCTTATTATATCTCATCCTCATACAACCATCAGCCTTAAAAGATAACTATGACAGATTGTTGTGCTTAATTATTTCCCTTACTTTTGCCTTTTGTCCTCTTTTTTGGTTCCATGGCTGTATTACAGAGGTATACTCTTTAAACCTTTTCTTTATTTTCCTTGTGCTTTATCTCTTTTTATACGTACTTCCCTTTAATAATCATTCCTTTTTATTTATAATCCCTTTTTTGCTGGGGCTGGGTTGCGGCCTTCATGTTACCTTCTGGCTATTTGCCCTTATAGTAATTTTTAAACTCTTTTTTATTAAAAGGGCTGAGATTAACATGAAATATGTTTTAATCTTTCTGCTCTTTTTTATTATCGGCAGCTCTTCCTATATCTACCTTCCAATCAGGTCTGCTCTTTTTGAAGGCAATAGCTGGTATGCAGCAGATTTTGCCGGAGTTTTAAAACATATTTCCGCTTACTACATAAGACAGGGTCATAAAGTAGAGATTTTAAATTTTTCTTCAATACTCCTGAACCATAACCTGCATGCTTTATTCTTGTTATTAAAAGCACAGCTTCCCCTGCCGGTACTTATTTTTGTACCCTTCGGCATCTTTTTTTTATTTAAAAGACAACCAGAATTCCTTTTATTAACGATAATAATTTTTTTTTCCGATTTCTTCTATTGCCTGTTTATAAATCCTATGGGAATCAATGAAAAGCAGGTAGGCATTGTTGGGTTTGGCATGATTATTCTATGGATAGGGGAAGGTTTAAAAGGAATATTTTATAATATACATCATTATAATTTATTTAAAATGCCTTGTGTTAAAAGAATGTTTCCCGAATCCGTTACCCTTTCCATTGCAAATATATGCAGGCAAAAATGTTTTAATAGCCACATAAAGGGATTTTTTTTTCGGCAACTGCCAGTTAATATATTAAGTAAAAAAATCATTTTTATTATTATATTCTCCTTTATTCCTTTAAGAATATTCTCTTTAAATTTCTCCCTTTTTGATCATAAAAATTACTATTATCCTCGCAGTTTTGCTCTGAATCTCTGTGATGAATTTCCCTTTAAATCTTTATTCTTTTCATATAACGACGCATATATAAATTCTGTTCTTTATTTAAATGTTGTTGAAAATATGCGTTGTGATTTAAAGCATATAATAGTCCCTCTTCTGGTTTTTCCTCAATACAAAAATTTATTAGATGATTCCGGGGCAGACTCAGCCAATCTTGAAATATTAGAGGTTATAAAAAAGACAGTAGAGAATTCAAAAAATTGTGTACATATCTTTTTTGAACCTGCAAAATTATTTTACGGATTATTTAATTTAAAAATCGAAAATTTTACCCTTAGATATTTACCGGATGTAATAATGGAAAGTCAAGATCCATATATTCACTTTGGACAAATCCTTAAAAAAGACCCTTCTATGTGTTTGAATAAAGAAACCTCTATGACCTATTCTTTTATTTTAAATCAATTTGGTAATTTTAAAACAGACGGAAGGGAGTTCAAAGAAGCAAGAAAGTACTATAAACTGGCTTTAATCATGGATCCGGAAAATTACAAAGTCTGGAACAACCTGGGGGTAATGGATGACCTGGAGGGAAATCCGGATACTGCCATCCTTCATACAAAAAGAGCTATATCAATAAACCCGTCTTATGCTGTTGCCCATGGAAATTTAGGATTATATCTTTTAAAGGCAGGAAGGTTAGATTCAGCAGTTACTTTTTTTAAAAAATCGTTAAATATAAACAAAAAATATTTAAAGGCACAAAAAAATCTTGCAGAAGCTTACTTTAAAAATAAACAGTACTTATTATCGCTTAAAGCCTGGGAAAGGGTTCTTGAACTCGACCCGAAATCAGTGATTGCTAAAATGAATATAGAAAATATAAAATCTGTAATGGCAAAATGATAAAAATGTTAAATGACCAATACTAAGTTGCAATCGTTTTTTACTTAAAGATGTCAATATTAATTATAATTCCCACCTATAATGAAAGAGAAAATATTTCACCCTTAACAGAAGATTTATTGAATTTGGATTTCCATAAGCACATTTTGATTATTGATGACAATTCTTCGGATGGCACCAGATCGGTAATAGAAAAATTGATTCTTAAATACCCCGGTAAAATAAAGACAATTTACAGACCCCAGAAACAGGGTCTTGGTTCTGCCTATATTCAGGGATTCAGATATGCACAGGAGAACGGCGTTAAATGGGTAGTAACAATGGATGCCGACCTGTCTCATTCCCCTTTGTATATTGAGAAGATGATGGAAAAAGCAACGGATGAAGAATTTGATCTTGTAATAGGATCCAGGTATATATCCGGCGGTGGAATAGAAAACTGGCCGTTATATAGAAAATTTCTCAGTAGAGGGGCCAATATTTTTGCACATTTTTTTCTAAGATTACCTGTTCATGACTATACATCCGGATATAGATTTTATAAACTGGAAACAATTTCCAGACTTTCATTGGATGAAATCTTCTCGGATGGTTACTCTTTTCTTGTTGAAATTGTTTATCGAGGTTATAAATCCGGTTGGAATATTGGAGAGATACCAATTATTTTTACTGATCGAGTGGCTGGGAAATCTAAAATTTCAAAAATAGAAATTTTTAAGGCAATTCTAACCATATTTCGCTTAAAATATGAATATTTTATGATGAGATGAATGGGAATTTTCTTGTATTTTTGATTCTTTCGGTTATTATATTGTTCGCGCCCCTCTGGGAAGGCGGAACCACCTATTTCCCCCTTACCTTTATAAAACTTCTTACATTAATTGCGGTTGCAAGGTATTTAATCCAATGGTTAATGGCCGGTAAAATTGAATTTTGTAAAACTCCCCTTGATAAAATTATAATAATATTTTTATCTATTGCTTTTATTACAACCTTAATCTCTCCCTATAAAAATATAAGCCTTCAGTGGTTTTATTTTATTCTCAACGGCGTCATTATATATTATTTGGCTCTGCTTTTTATTAAATCTGTATCCAATATATGGCAACTATTGTATATTATTTTATTATCTGCCTTTATTCAGACTGCTTTTGCATCTATCCAGATTTTATTTTGTCAAACAGACCGGGTTTGCGGAACCTTTTTTAATCCGAATTTTTTAGCAGGATATCTGTCTGCAATTTTAGGGGTTTTGGGTGGAATAATTCTCTTTCCGCCGCCTTTTTCTTCTAAAGAAAGGCAAAAAATAAAAATTCCTTTTTTAAAATTACCATCCCCTCATATTATTATAATAATAGTTTCCATCCTTACCTTCATAACCTTAATCCTTACTCAATCCAGGGGTGGGATAACGGCCTTTTTGTTATCCTTTCTTTTCCTCTTTTTTCTCAAATTTAGAGTAAAAGCTTTAATTTTTTTACCGGTATTATTACTGATTTTGCTGATTATTCCGAACCCATTCAAAAATCGTCTTAGGAATATTTCCGAATCAGATATTTATGCCCACTCAAGGATTTATATCTGGAAAGAGTCTGTAAAAATGATTGGGGAAAAGCCCTGGGGAACAGGTCTGGGGATATACAAATATCGTGCTTTATCCCATAAAATTCCTAATGACAGAGCTTTTTCCCGCTATAAAAAAAAGGCAATAAAGGCTCATAATGAATATCTTCAATTAGGGGTAGAATTAGGAATAGCCGGAATATTGGTTTTTTTTACCTTCATTTTTCTGGTTTTAAAAAAGGCCTTTCGGGCTGTAGACAGAGCACAAATTTCAC
>JAXHUS010000351.1:0-3529 GCA_034189305.1 Thermodesulfobacteriota bacterium
GGCTATTAAAGATACCCTTTGAAATCCGGGAATTAGAAAAAATTTATTTCCATATGGGGAAAGGGCATTACTATCCTTAACCTCACCGACCACCTTTTTTATCAGCTTCCGGTTAATTACTTTGCTCTCCATGGTATAACCCGCTAAAAGAGCCCGGTCGCATAGAGAATTTATAAGTCTTGGTATGCCTTGAGAGTTTTTATAAATAACCTTCAGGGCAGAGGGTGTAAACATGACACTATCTTGATTTCCGGCTATATTTAATCTGTGATAAATATAATCTGTGGTTTCATTCAAGGCTAAGGGTGAAAGATGATACCTTATCCCTATCCTCTGGTTTAACTGGCGGAGGTCGGGTCTGGAAATTAAACTTCTCAGTTCCGGCTGCCCCAGAAGCATTATCTGAATTAGTTTTTCCCTGTCGGTTTCCAGATTGGATATAAGGCGGATCTGTTCTAAAAGTTCAGGAGACAGCCCTTGCGCCTCGTCGATAATTAATATTACGGTTTTACCTTTTTCCCTTTCATTCAAAAGGTGATTATTAAGCTCATTAATTAACTCTTTTCCGGTCTTAGCTTCAGATGAAATCCCGAGGTCCTCATTGATGGATCTTAAAAGTTCAACGGCACTGAGATATGGATTGAATATAAGGGCGACCTCTACCTCAGGGTCCAGCTGAGTCAGTAGGGTGCGGCATAGTAATGTTTTACCCGTGCCGACTTCCCCGGTAATTAAAACAAAACCGGTCTGATTTTTCATGGAATAAATCAGATGGGCAAAACCCTCTTTATGTTTTTTGCTGAAATAGGTAAAGCGGGGATCCGGGGTCATTCCAAAGGGTTTTTCTTTTAAACCATAAAATTTTTCATACATGGTTTTTATAAAATTTGAGAATTTAGAAGGCAGAAAAATAGTGTAAAGTCATCTGAATAGCATTGCATTTATTTAAGATCAAGGTACTTTACTTTAATCAGCCTGTGTCCCAGCATATCCACGGCTGCCCTGGACTGTTCCAGTATAATATAGCCGAGGAGAGGTTCGTACTTCCCTTCATGCGGCTCCATGTCGATAAATGTCAATTCGTTATATACAGGATCAAAACCCTCTATCATGATACGTACAGGTCCGGCTACGATGCCCCTTACAATCCTGCTATCCGCCATCTCAAGTTCAACCTCCCTGGTTTCTGCAAATTCACCCAGGCGTTTTTGCCATATCTTTGGTAAAATAAGTCCGCCAGCCCCTGTATCTATCAGCACATCAAAGTCTATATCCTTTGAACGATCTATAGCATTTGCCACATTTATCCGTGTTACTATTCTTCCCATTTTTTAATAAATATAAGGATTTAGCTTTCGGCCATCAGCAAGAAAAAAAAATAAGTTAATTCTTTTTTTGCTGAAACCTGACGGCTGATAGCTGAAAGCTAACTTAAAAAAACTATTTACTCTTCTCTTCTTTATTTTTTGTAATTTCTTCAAGGAGCTTCATATTATCTTCCAGTTCCCCGGGTTTCTTTTTCATTAAAGAGCTTGCCTGGGGGCTGTAAATCCGGTCATCCAGACTGTCTATTATTCTGGGCGTGATAAAAACCAGAAGTTCATTGGTGGTGGTTCTCTTGCTTTTATCTTTAAAAAGATTCCCGAACAGGGGGATATTTTTTAGAAAGGGAACCCCATTTTCCACATTACTGGTACGGGTTCTGTATATCCCTCCCAGAACGACCGTACTGGAATCCAGCACCATCAGTTCCGTTCTTATGATATTCCTTGTGGTATTGGGAATAAGGTCCCTTCCGCCGGAAGCCTCTTCAAAGGAACTGTCTTCAGAATGAATATCCATAAGCACCGACCTCTTTTCCCCTTCAACTATTATGTGGGGAGTAATATTCATTATGATTCCCGCGTCCACCGTTTCAATGGTGCTGCCTGCATAAACGCCGCCTTCAATTTCAACATTCACCTCACTGGCGCTTTCTATATAACATCCTCTATTATCAAGGGTAACAACCCTGGGATTGGACAGGATTCTCAGCTTGCCTTCATCCTCGGCGGCTTTCAGACGGGCGGTAATATTTGCATGTTCCCCTAAGATGCTGAAGAGAATGCTGGTCGTTGAACCGTCATACATCATCCTGCTTAGATTGTCTGCTGCGGGTCTATCAATTAGACCAAAATAATCTCCGCTTTTATCTTTTTCCGTTGTGTCAGGAGTGTTTTCACCTGTACCAGTAATGTCACTTTCTGATGGAGCGCCTGGGGGACGCTCGCCAAAATCACCGCCGAATCCTGCATCATATTCTCCGAGCCGTCCATAAACACCACCGCCCCAATGTATACCCAGATCTTTTATTGTGCCTATCTGGGCCGTTACCACATAGACACTCAGTTCAATTAAAGATACGGGTTGATCCAGCTGCTTTATTGCTTCTTCATATATATCAAGCCGGTCGGGATAGTCCATCACAATTAAAGAATTGGTTCTGCGGTCAATAGCCACCGAACCCACATCGATTTCCTCCGCTTTTAAAGCCGGCTTTTGCTCCTCACCCGGTGTCTTCAGCTCCACCACAGGAAATACAGCTCCACCCTTTGCCAGTATTGATTTCTTCTCAATTTCTTTTGCCTCCTTTAATCCCAGAAGGTCCTTTAAGGTTTTTTCAATACCCTCAACTGTTATATCTTCGCCGCGATAACTGATAGTATAATCCCCAACCTTGGCGTAATTCAGGCGAAATATCCGGATTTCCGGGGGTTTCCTATCCTCGGGAGGGACGGGAAGGAGTCCCTTTTTCTGCAATTCCCTTATCGTATCCTTTTCAAGTTTTGTAATTAAAGTTTTTACCAGTTCAATATGGTCTTTTGTGCCTGTAATCAGGATAGTTTTAGACTCCTCATCGAATATGGGGGGGCTCTCCTTTTTGATTAGTTTTAACCTTTTTAATGTCTCTTTAACTTTATCCATTTCCAGATAGACAAGGGAAATGATTTCCCTTTGAATTTTTTCTTCTTTCTTAAATACATGGACAGTATTGTCCGTCCAGTAATAGCCAAGCTTCTGACCCTCGACAATGCTTTCAAAGGCTTCCTTTATGGGAGTACTAACATACTTAAGGGTAACCTCCCCCTCCACCCCTTCCCCAAAAACTATAGCAGACCCGTTCTCCCGTGCAAGGGTTCTTAACGTATCCTTTATATCTTCCTGATAAACCTCAATCGAAACCTTGATATCCTTCCATTTTTCTCCTTCTGCTTCAGCCTGAAGACAGGACGGATATAATAATGAGGCCATAAACATATAATAAGTTAACACTGATAAACCAACAGCACTAAAATATCTCATCATCTCCTCCTTAATTAAATATATTTTTTGTTCCCTGGATCCATTGAGTTCTTTGTGTTCCTTTAGTTAATTCTAAAACTCCTCTTATTTTCCGTAACCGTTCACGCTTGTCGGTTCCCTTGGGCAATATTTATAAACCTTTGGAAATCCGGAATACTCTTAATTTCGCTTCCTTTTGCAATTTCCC